>JAAEOK010000001.1 GCA_024244705.1 Alphaproteobacteria bacterium | reverse complement strand
TCTGGGCTTACGACTTCGTCCAGGCCAGGACCCATGATGGGAGAGCACTTAAGATGCTGACAGTGATCGATGAGTTTACCCGCGAATGCCTGGCCATCGAGGTTGCCAGGCGGCTGAGATCCGACGATGTGCTCCAGGTCCTCGCCGACCTCATGGTCCGGCACGGCCCGCCGGACCACATTCGATCAGACAATGGCCCGGAGCTCACGGCCAAGGCGGTTCGGGCCTGGCTTACCGGGATCAAGGTCAAGACCCTCTTTATCGAGCCCGGCAGCCCGTGGGAGAACGGCTGCAATGAGTCCTTCAACGGCAAACTCCGAGACGAGCTGATCAATGGGGAGATCTTCTACACGCTCAAGGAGGCCTAAGTGCTCATCGAGCATTGGCGCAGACATTACACCACTATCCGGCCCCATTCCGCACTCGGCTACAGGCCCGCGGCGCCTAAGGCCATCCATCACCACCGCGTTGATCTGTTCTCCACAATCGAGGGGTTCCGAACAGATCAACGCTTTCGTAATGCCGCTAGCAGTCTAGACTGACCAGTGGCACTAACCCTGGGGGCGGATCAGCAACTCCGATGTCGTGGCAAGCACGACAGACCTGGAGTGAATCGGATAGGGCCCGTTGGCACAGTTATAGAAATGGTGAGTTCCGACACACTGCCGCAACAGGTTTCCTCAAGCAGGACGATTTTTCGCTTGACGCGTTCCTTGAAACCCGGACGGGCGCACGCTACGCCTGAGGGCGGCTTCGTCTGAAATGGATACCTTCCGCCCTACTGGCGCGCAATCGCATAATCCCGCAACACGTTGGCTTCCATCGCCATTTCGTCGAGACGATGCTTCACCACGTCGCCGACGCTGACCACCCCGACCAACTCGCCCTTTTCCTGAACCGGAAGATGCCGCACTCGGCGCCCAGTCATGATCCTGGCAATATCGGCAATCGAGTCGTTCGGCGAACAGGTGACGACGCCCTTGGTCATCAGTTTCGAGACACGCAGACTCGGCAGTTCGGCTCCGTGCTCGGCCAGGCCATAGGTCACGTCCCGTTCGGAGATGATGCCGTCGATCGTCTTGCCGTCCTGGCTGACAATCATCGCGCCGACGCGTTCCAGCCGGAGCCGGTGGGCCAGAATGTCGATCGTTTCGGTTGGCCGCACGGTCATCACCTCGTTGCCTTTGGCACTTAAGATATCTGCAACCTTCACAAGTTTCCTCCATGGTTGAGCGCGTATCCACCCGGAAGAAACCGCGTCATTTGCAATCGATCAGATCAGCGTCTGAACCCTAAATCGCGAACCGATCACAAAACCGCGTCTCACCCGGGCACTGAAGAAAGGATATCACAATTGAGGCCGGGCTGACGATTCATGCCGATCTCACACATTCAGGAACATGCGCATAGAGCTGGCGAAATTGTAGGCGATGTAGCTGCCGACTATCAGTATCAGCGGCCTCGGGATGAGAGTCGCTGATACGGATGGCAGTTTCTGGCAGATTTTGTTGATTCAGTCGGATGGCGCTTGTGTTGCCACTTCGGACGGAGCGGGTCTTGGGTCCGTAGGCGAGGCTATCCGGCCGATGGCTGGATAGCCAGGATGTCTACAGTTTACGGCGTTTTGATGAGCTCCCGACCTCCTCATTTGGCGTTGGCAAGGGCCTCTTGGATATTGATGAAATGCCGCATCCGATCGGCCATCTCCTCGACCGCCGTCGCGGCCATGCCGAAAGTGAAGACCGCCAGTCCCTTGCCATCGGTGCCGATCAGATAGATCGAGGCCGTGTGGTCCATCCAATATTCGTCGCCGTCCTTGTCCTCTCCCTCGTCGTTGTGAATGTCGGACTTGTTGTAATAAACACGAAAACCCTCGGCGGCCTTGGCGATCTGCTGCGACGTCCCGGTGAGGCCGACAAAGCTGGGATGAAAAGCGGCCACATACTCCTTCATCACTTCAGGCGTATCGCGCTCGGGATCGATGGTGATGAAGATCGGCTGCACCCAGTCCGCCTGCTCGCCCAACAAATCCAGGGCCACGCTCATGGTCTGCAGACCGGTCGGGCAGACATCCGGACAATAGGTGTAGCCGAAGGCGATGAGCATGAACTTGCCGCGGTAATCCTCGTCGGTGGTCCTCTTCCCGGTATGATCGGTAAGCACGAACGGCGACCCGGGCGGAAACATGGTTATGGGATCGATCTTCTCCGCCCTCCGGACCTGCTCGTCGGTGTATAGGAGGTAGCCCAGCGTTCCACCGGCGAGGCCGAAGCCAACAATGATGACAACGATGGCGATGCGGAATCTTCTCATCGGTCAATCCCACTTGTCCTCGGCGCCCGCACGTTAGAGCAGTTTATCCAGTTCATGTTTCAAGAGGGGCTCGGCGACGGCGCCTGCGTGGATGTAAGTGATGAAGCCGTTCCGGTCGACGAAGAAGGTGTAGGGCAGGCCGTAAATGCCGTAGCCTTTCTTTATCGTTCCCGTCACATCGAGGCCGGTCGGATAGGTGATTCCGTACTTCTCCACATATTGTCGCGCCTTGATCTCGGTGTCGTCGATGCCGACGCCAACGAACATTACCTTCTTTCCAGCGAATTCCTGGTAGACCTTTTCGAGATCGCTCACCTCGATCCCGCATGTGGTGCACCAGGAGGCGAAGAAATTGATCACAACGGGATTTCCCTTGTGATCGCTCAGCCGGAAGCTGCCACCGTCGTCAAACCGCGTCAGTTTGAAATCAGGCGCCAAGCTCTTGCCTGTTGCCTCGGCGCCGTCCTCTTCTTTGCAGCCTTGAAAGACGAGTGAGATGCAGAGAAGAAGGACAAGCCGCAATAAACGATTTCGCGACAGGGTATGCATTGAGTAGCTCGCCTTGGCCAAATCCTCTCGCCGGCGTTCTCCGGACGATTTTCCGAAAGGATAGAACCTGGATTTCTCCGAAAACTAGGCCCATCAAGCTGCCATCGTGGATTCGTGTGGTCGTTGACCTACATCAAATGCGATGCCCTTGATCCAGGTTAGTGTTGAAGGCCGTTTTGGAGTTTGTTCCGATGCTGTCCGGCATGAACCCGATCAATTGGATGTTATTCGCTGGCATACTGCTGGGGGCCGGGTTGTTCGCCATCGCGTCGGCGAACGGCGGCGAGGAACCGGACCCGACAAGCGCCGCGGCGTGGAGCGCGGGAAACGCATCCGGGGCGGGCAATTTCATGAGCTACTGCATGCCTTGCCATGGTGCCGAGGGAAAGGGCGACGGCATGCTGGTCGAAAGTCTTGATGTAAGACCTAGGGACCTTTCGGAGCTCAAGTTCATGTCTTCGAAGCCGGACAAACATCTCTTCAAAGTCATCAAGGAGGGCGGCGGCGCCGTCGGCCTGACCGAGAACATGACCCCCTTCATGGACCAGCTGAGCGATGAGGAAATCAATAACGTCGTTGCCTACCTGAGGACGGAGATTTGCAAGTGTGAGTTCAAGGAGAACTAGATCATCTTCACGGAAAGCCGTCCCTTGGTCCCGGCCGGGCTTCGGCGAAGGCGAAAGTTTGCGATGCGATCAGGGGTTCTGATATCCGGGCTCATCCTGGTCTTGTTGATGTTCCCGCCCTTTGTGGCGCAAGGGTGGGCGACGGACGGCCTGTCGATCGGCCGGATGAGAGTCATGATATGGCCCGAGTACGACGATCCCAGCGTCCTTGTGGTTTATGACGGCCGCTTTAGCGACGACTCGAAATTCCCCACCACCACTGATTTTTTCATTCCCAAGGGCGCGATCATCAACGATATCTGCAGCCTGTCGCCGGATGGCCAACATTTCTGCCAGCTCTACGAAGTCAGCGAGGGCGAAAGGCACGATACCGCGCATTTGTCGCTACCGTTCTCCAATTTTTACCTCAGCTTTCATCATGCCCCCATAGACGTCGAAGCGGCGGAAAGACGAATTGAATACGTAATAAAGGCCAATCATCCGATCGGCAGTATGGAGGTGGATATTCAACAGCCTCTGCGTTCGACGAATTTCGCCATCTCGCCGTCGGGCGGCGAGACCTATAGTGAAAAGGACTTCGATCATTTCACTTACACTCTCGAAGATATCGCCAAGGGCGAGGATCGGGTCTTCAAGATCGGTTACATAAAGGAAACCAAGGAACCGTCGGTCGATGTCAAGTTTGCCTCTATGACCGGCCGCAGGGTCTGGGGCTCACCCTATGAGACCCAGCGGAACGTCAGGACCATTATCTATGTCATGTTCGGAACCGGCGTCTTTATGGTGTTGGCCGCAATGCTCTGGATCGCGACGGGAATGAAAAAGAAAGGGGTGGCGTGATGGGCGGGGCCACGGCCGAGCCATTCAGGCAACGGCTCGGCCTCTTCAAGGCCTTGCTGCTGGCGGTTCTGGTTCTTTCGCCGAATAGTGTTCTTGCCCTGACTGTTGGCGAGGTGGCGAAGGATCTCGCCTGTCCCTGCGAATGTCCGCTGATCCTGGAAGACTGCAACATGACCTGTGGTCTCGATTGGAAGGAGGAAATCGGTGAGTTGATCAAAGCGGGCATGACCAAGCAGGAGATCATGGCCTACTTCATCGAGACATATGGCGAGGAGGCGCGTCTCACCACAATGCAAAAGATCGATGGCAAAATTTACCAGTACACTAGAGGTTTTGGCACAACCGATTGGGTGATGTTATGGGCGGGTGTCGGGTTCTGGGCGCTCGTTCTCATTGGCGGAATCTACTATGGCGTCAGAAAATACTTCGCCCGAGCTCCCGTCTAGAGCGAGGCTTCTCATGCTGAGCCTCGCCCTGTTCACGCTCGTCTTGGGAACAGTCTCATTGTTGGCGTTTGCTTACATGATCGAACCCGGCCCAGGCGGTCGGCTACAGTATCTGGCGACCACGGGCAAGCTGTTGCTTCACAGATACAATCTTATCGATGCGCTTACCCCGGCCGAAACCCGGCAACTTTATCTGTCCACCTGTACCCGGAAGTGCCACAGCAAGGACGTCATCGAATTGACCCCCCGCACCGCCCTGGAGTGGGAACAGATCGTCACCCGCATGAAGACGCAGGCGAAAGCCGACATTGCCGAAACCGAGGCCCGAACGATTGTCGAGTTCCTGCAAAGGAATTACCTTGCCAACGTGCCGACGATCTTGCCGGAAGCGACCATGCGTTTCCTCAAGCGGCATTTGTGGCGGTTGGATTTCGGCGAGAGCGACCTCTACTTCGACATTATCTATCTGCCTCGCGCGTACCGCCACCTGATGCCCTACTTGGCGTTCAAGAGCAAACCGCGGGACAGCGACGAGGCTTTGTTCATCGTTTACGTCAATACTCACACCGGCATCCTCCCGCGCTGGAGCCTCGCTGATATCGCAACGATCAGGATCGATGGAGACCGTGAAGCGAAAGCGACAGCCTGGCATGTCCTCTACGAGGACGGGCAACAGCACCACAAACAGGGGATTCTGACCTTTCCCGCCTTCGGAGGCGGCGGCAAGCAGGCGGGTTCTTTGGAAATGGTGATCCGGCCGCCGGCCATGCGAGAGCGGATCTTTCATTGGCGCCTGCCCATCCCGGACGCCGCGATAGCCCCCGATACGACGGAAGAAGGGGGCTGAACCGTGGTTCGACGCGCGCTCATCCTTTTGCTTCTCATCCTTCTGATACCACTCGTTCAGGGCTGCGATGAAGAAGCTGAGATGGCCGAGAAGGAAGTTGCTGCCGACTTTACCCTGCAACTGTTCGATGGCCGGACCTTCACCTTGAGCAAACATCAAGGCGAAGCCGTGGTCGTCAACTTCTTTGCCTCGTGGTGCATTCCGTGCATTGCCGAAGCGCCGGCGCTCGAGGCGGTCCATAGGGAATACTTTGAAAAAAAAGTGATCTTTCTGGGCGTCGCAATCAAGGATACGGATTCCGCCGCCAAGGGCTTTATCGAGAAGCATGGGCTGAGCTTTCCCGCAGGACTCGACAGGGACGACAAGATCAAGGAATCCTTTGGTGTGTACGGCCTCCCCACTACCTTCTTCATCGATAGGAGTGGCCTTGTCACCTATACCCATGCGGGAGCTCTGACGGAGGAGCTGATCAAAGATGAACTGGCCAAGATACTTTAGCTGTCCAGCTGGCGTGGTCTTCCTCTGCCTCCTGCTGACGGGCTGTTTCGAGGAAAACCTGACCCCACTCGAGATCGGCGCGAAGGCCCCGCCCTTTACGCTGACCCTGCTGGGTGGTGAGACCAGGGATCGCACCACCGAACCCGGCCAAGCTCAGGTCATCACCTTCATGGCCTCGTGGTGCCCCTGCTCCAACGACTCTATTCCGCTCATGAAACAGGCGTTCGAGCGCTACAACAGCGGGACGGAAAGCAAGATCGCGTTCTTGATGATCGGCATTCAAAGCCCGAGGAGCAAGTTCGAGGACAAAGCCGGGACGTGGCGGGTGCCTTTCCCCGTGGCTTACGATGAAGGCGACCAGATCGCTCGCGCCTATGGCATCGCGGCGCCGCCGACCACGATTTTCATCGATGCGGAAGGCAGGGTCAAGAGGGTCTTCTACGGCAACATCAAAGACATAGAGGACGATTTTCTGAGGTGGACGGGCGAGCTGATGTGATGGGGAACCTTGACGCGATTGGCCACGGCTTCTCGTCCTTCTTTTCGATCTGGCAGGTCTGCATCCTGCAGATCACGCCCTTTTTCCTGGCCTATGTCGCCGGTCTCTATTTCGCCGCCGGCTCGTTGAGGGCCGAAACCAGTCTTGGCGGCCGGGTCGTCCTTCCGGCGCTCTCCTTCGCCCTCGGTTTTGCCTTCATCTATGCGCTGTTGACCGTGACCGGGCTGCCGATCGGTCGCGCGCTGGTCTACAATCTTGGCACGCTCGGGCTCATCGCCGGCAGTTACATCCTGCTTGCCAGTCTATCGCTGATGGTCTCGGGCAGCTTTGCCGTTGTCGGCTTCTTGCGCCGGCCGCTCGTCCTGGCGAGCACCTCGCTCGTGCTGGGCAGCGCTTTCGCCCTCGTCTACTCGCCCTGCATCACGCCCGCGCTATCGGAAATCCTGGGCATGGCCGGCCGGCCCGAAACGGCCGTACGCGGCGGCACGCTCGCCTTTTTTTATGCGACTGGCATCTGCTTGGCCCTGACCGTCACCGGCGCCGCCCTGGTTTACCTGCTGGCGAGGATAAGCGTCGTGGGGCGCCATCCGAGGACGGCCAAGAACGCCTGCGGTCTCGTTCTCGCGGTTCTTGCGGTGCTCAATCTCAGCGGGACGATGATTTACTACAAGGCGTTCTTTCTAGGCTTTCTGGCCGGATGAGCAGGACCATCCGCACGCTTCCGCCTGGTTTCAAGAAACAGGCATTCGGCGCCGTTCTCGCCGTGCTCGGGATCGTCGATACCGTCATGAACCTGATAACCAGGATCCCGTTAGACGGCTTCTTCCTGTTCTTGATCGGCGCCGGCAGCGCTCTTTTCGTCGTTGGGGGCCGAGAAAGGCGAAAGCACGCTACCAAGCCACCTGCGGATAGAACCAGTGCTCGACCATCCAATGGTTGTCGTCCACCAGTGGTACGATAGTCCGGTCCTTGAACGCCGCCGGGGGTACACCCATACGGATTCCCATCGATGTATTGTGGCATGAGTTGCAGCCCAGGGTGGGAGATTCGTGGGTTTCCATGTAAAGCACGCCCAGCGGCGCGCCGGCAGCGAAGAAGACGATCAGGAGCGTAGCCGCGGCAGTGACCAGCTTCACTCCCTTGAGCTTGCCGATGGGACGCGATGAGGCGCCGAAACTCGACCCGCCGCCGGGCTCGGCGACCAGCTGCTTTTTCTTTCTGCCCTTGAAGGCATAGGGCAGGGCGATCAGGACGACGAGAAGAGTCAAGGGCAGGTAGATACCCAGAAACGACGCCATGGCGTCATCGAAATCTAGGAAAGGGCGCAGCAAGAAAAGAAAGAACCATTCCGGCATCGGGATGTTCGCGCCCTCGAGCGGCATCGGGATAACCTCCGGATCTTCGGTCGGCATGGGGATGAAGACCGCCAGCGCAGCGACAGCGATGATGAACGGGATGCTGATCACGGCATGCTTTGTGAGGTATTTGCCGATACCCGCCCTTCTCTTGCGCAACACTGCGAGGACGTGGAAATCGATCAGGATGTAGGTGATCACCGGTAGGATCACCACATGGGCGATGAAATTCCGGCTGAGCGTGAACGCGTCGATCAGGAAAGCCTTCATCACCGGTCCGATGAGCGGGATGCAACCCAAGTAATTGGGCACCATCTCCATGAACCAGTATGCTTTCCATTCCCAGGGCAGGATGAAACCAGTGACCAGTAGGGCCATGATCGGCAGTATCAGCAGCCCGCCGGTGACCCATGAAGTTCGACGCAGGTAGTTCAGGAACTCCGTTCTGAGCAAGCTTCTTGCCGCGTGCACGACTATCGCGGCAAAAATGAATAATGCTAACCAACGGTGGCCGTCCCTGATCCAGGCGCCGGCGGCAAAGTCCCGATAAAGGCCCTGGACGCTGGCATAGGCCTGTTGCAGATCGGGCTGATAGAACAGGGCCAGAAAAGTACCGCTGAGAAGCTGCAGGATGAGTAGAATAACCGCGACACCGCCAAAGTAGTGACGCCAGTGGAAACGCTCGATTCTGACCTTGATCACTTGGTCCGTCCTGAGAAACACCTAAGACATTGATATTCAGTTGCGGCGAGGAGGCCCTCCTTGATGGTCGGAGTCGAGCCCACCTTGCAGTCGATTTCCGGGGCGAACTGCTTACTCGCCATCTCTCACCACCAGCTGAAACCTCACCCCCGTTTGACCGCCTTCCACGCGGTAGAGATACGGGTGTTTGACCGGTGTTCCATCCGCTGCCCAGCGGCTCGCCCCAGTCACCCCCTCGGTCTCATTCAGGCTGACCAGGGCATCCCTGACCGCTCGGCCTTTCAACGAGCCGGCATCCTCAAGGGCCTGCGATAGAAGACCGAAGGCGTCGTAGGCCAAGGCGGTGAACCTGTCGGGAACGGCATCTTTCCTGCCGACATGGTCCGTCACGAAGTCGTTCACCAAGCGCGAATCGCGTTCGGGCGCGAAAGTGGCGTAGAGCAGTGCGCCCCGCGCGGCTTGACCGCTCTGCTCGAGAAATTGTTCGCTGAACAGGTCTTCGCTGCCGATCAAGGGTAGCTTCAGGCCCTCATGCTCGGCCGCCCGGGCCAGTTGTGCGGCCTCGTGGGCATCGCCGGTAAAGATGATGGCTTGCAATCCCTCCGAACCGGCCTTCAGGGCCGTCACGACCCCGCCGATATCCGTTTTTCCCGAAAACGTGTCGTATGTGTCGGCCTCGAGCAGAATCTTGCCGCCGTGCCTTGGCACAGCCTGCTTGAACGCGGAGGCGATGCTCAGCGAGTAGTCGTAGGAAGAGGAAGTGACCAGGGCGAAGTCCCTGTAGCCCAGCTCATTGACGGCGTAGGCAAGCATATCGTCGATAGCGATTTCATCGGGCAGGGAGAAGTGAAAGACATAGTCGCCACTTCTGCCGATATTCCGTCTCGTCCCGATGGAGATGAAGACCGTGTGCGATTCGTTGGCCAGATGGGTCGGCGCAAAGGTCGCCCAGCCGGTGGGAGCTGAGAAGATCGCCACCACGTTCTTCTCGATCAGCGTCGATACGATATCGAGTGCCTGCCCGGAACCGCCGCTGCTGTCGTCGTGAAGGACTTCGATTCTCTCGCCGCTCAAGCCGCCGCGGATATTGAAACTGTCGACCGCCATGGCGACGCCTTCGAGCACGGCCAGACCGTACTTGGCCTCGACACCGGTTTCCGGCCCGATTACGCCGACGATCAGGGCCCGCTCCTTCTCTTCACTCTTGCTCGATGCTTTTGCTGCCTCGTCTTGCAGCTCGGCCGCGGTGGGGGCCAGCCACTCGGGTGCGCCGGCCGTTGGCGGGAGAGGCACATCTCGGCGGTCGCTCAGGTCCCCGAAGAGGACAAACGCAAAGACACCGCCGACAGCGATGCCGGCCAGGAAAATCAGGATCGTCTTGAAACGCATCTCGCCCTGCATCACGGGCAGCTAGCCCGCCTCCTTCCAGTGGTCCTTGTCGGCGAGGATGCTATGGACCAGATTCTCCTCGAGCAGAACCACGTTTCGAGCCCGGTTGCTCTTGGCGAAGTAGCCCCGCAGCTTCCTGTCCTTGTTGCCGATGCGCAAAATCTGCGCGTCCTTCGCCCCTTGTTCCCTGATGGTTACGGTGATGATGGGGGCCTCCAGGCCGTAGGGGGCCAAATCCGCGGGCTCCTCATCGATGAAAGCCTTCACCGGCGTGTCCTTGATCGCGTAAAGGACCTCCAGCACCCTAGCATGATCGGCCGGCACGTTCTCCGGCTGGATCATGTCCCAGCGGCCGCGATCATGTACGATCACCACTGTATCCTTGGCCCGGCCCGCGATCTCCAAGCGGCTCAGCTTCAACGGGTCGTAGGCGAGGGTGGACTTGTCCCGAAGGGTATAGACGGTGGCGTCCGCCTCACGTCGGACATCCGAATGGATGCGGTAGACCGCCGCGTCGCCCGCGAACCTGCCATAGGTCACGTTGAGGGTCGGGCCCTGGTTACCGAATTGCAGGGTGGTAAGGCCCTTGCCGGTTCTGAAGGTGATTTCGAGGCTCGGCTCGGCCAGCCCCAATTCCACCAGCTTGGCAGGATCCGGATTCTCGAACAAAACCGCATCCTTGCGCGACTTGACAATGTTGTTCAGCATCTTGGCGATACCCTCGTCGTCGCCTTTCGCCACCAGGGGCTGGTCCAGCCACCAGCCGTCCTTTTCCCTGGCGACGCGTGCGCGAATTTCGTTCTTGCCGGTCTTGATCCAGAATTCGGCCACCTCATCGATCTCGAAAGGAAGCAGTTTCAGGTTCGCTTCCTCGACCCGTTCGGTCTCCTCGATCCAGTCTTCGATCAGCAGAGAGGCGCCAAACAACGCCGCCAGCGTGAAAAACCAGAAAATGGTCTTCTTGAACAGCTTCAAGACATCCACCTTCGGCGTCCGACCACGCCGACGCCGATCGCCAGCATCGAGGCCGGTGCAAGTACGACGCAAAGCCAGAAGACGAGGTTGGTTTGCGTATCCGTCAAGGTCAGCGGCGTCAGTTCGGCGGGCTTCTTGCGCACCGAGACCAGGGCCGCTTCTTCGGCCAGCCAGCCGATCATGTTGAGAAAGAAGTCCATATTGCCCATCAGATTGAGATAGGCGTTGCTGGCGAAATCCGAATCCCCGACCACGATAATCCGGCCCCAGCGGTTGACCCCTTCCTCGAGGTCGCTCTTCGGGGTGGGTGCGCCGGCGTCACCCCGTTCGTCGATCTCGGCGAGCGGACGGTTTTCGCCGTCCTCGACCTTGATGACGCTGACGGCGGCAAGGTTGATCGGCCCGCGCTGGTCCTCGGTTGGATTGAACTCGATCTCCTCTTCGTCAAGTTTGCCTTTGCTTTTGGCCCAGCTGCTGGACCCGGTCTCGGCCAGATTGTACCTGCCCCTGACGGGATCTTCCTGAACCGCGACCGAACGGGCAACCGGGAAGAACGTGACGAAACTGAAGTCCCGGCCGATCGTGTGCTTCTGGTTGTATTCCATGACCACCGGCGTCAGGTAGTTGGCGCCGAGCATCTTGCTTTGCTTATCGATGATGATGTCGTTGCCGATCTTGAACCCGTAATCCTGCAGAATTTTGGAGATCTCGGGCGTCAGCAGCGGGTCGAGCAGAAACAGGACACTGCCGCCGCCGTCGACGTAGCGCCTGATCTTCACCAACTCAGCCGGCAGAATATCCTTTTGCGGCCCGGCGACGACCAGGATGGCGGCGTCCTCGGGCACGCGCTCCTCGTTGACGAGCAGAAGCTCGCGAACCTCGTAAGCCTCCTTCTCGATCGCCTCTCTGGCCGATTTATAGCCAGCCTCCCGGTCGTCCTGGAGACTCTTTTCGCCGTGGCCCTTGAGGAAATAGATGATCTTGACCTCATCGCCGATGACCCTGAGCAGGGCGTTCGTGACTTTCTCTTCCGACTCGTAGCCGACGATCTCCTGCTTGCCACGAGAGCGGATCAAGGTCGTTCGATAGGAAGTGACGCCGTACTTGGCGGCCTCTATGGGGCGCTTGTCGGGATCGACGAACCAGAATCTGAACCTCGTAGTGTGATAGGAATACTCCTTGAGCAGATCGTGCATCGCCTGCCTGGATCTTTCGTCGCTCCTATAGAAGGCGACGGCTTCGACATCGTTCTCCAGAGACTTCAGAATCTTCACCGACTGCTGCGAGAGCGAATATCTGCCGGTCTCGGTCAGGTCGACCCGTATCTTATAACGGACCGACATCACGCCGATCAGGCCGATAATGGCCACGAATATGGTGATCATCACCGCCATGTTGGCACCGTGCTTGGTCGATCGCTTGGAGACGAATGCCCTGATTTCGGTGAAATTGACGTAGAAGAAGATCAACAGCGAGAGCAGGCCGCCCCAAACCAGAGAAAGCGGGATGACACTGAACTCACGCGTAATGGCGTAAACGACGGCGCCGCCGGCGACGGAGACTATGCCGACCAGCCCGAGAACGAAGAGCAGTCTTTTGCCCGCCATTACCGCCACCTTTTCGATTCCAGCGACCGTAAGGTCAGGAACAGGAAAAGGGCGGTGAAAACGAGGAAGTAGATGATGTCCTCGGTATCGACGACGCCCTTGGCTAGGCTTTCGAGATGTTCGTTGATGGCGACATAGGAGATGATCTGCCCGATGCCGGATGAAACGAACATCGTCGAATAGCCCATCAGCCAGAAGACGAAGAGGACGCCGATCGAAAGCGATCCGGCGATGATCTGGTTCTCAGTCAGCGACGAAGTGAAGATGCCCAGCGAAATGAACGCGGCTCCCAACAGAAACAGCCCGGCATACCCGGTAATCATCGGGAGCACTTCCGGCTCCCCCAGATTGATCAGCAGAAGTGGGTAGCCGATGGTCGAACCGAGCATCGCCGCGAACACCGTAAGGCAGGCGAGAAACTTGCCGAGGACGACTTCCGCGTCCCTTACCGGATAGGTAAGAAGCAGTTCCATCGTTCCCGATTTCTTCTCGTCGGCCAGCAGCTTCATGGTCAACAGCGGCAGCATCAGCAGCATGACGATGCTGATGTTACCGAACAGCGGCCGCACGACGGTCTCGTTGACGTTCAACAGGTTGTAGTGCTTGGCCACCATGGGGTTGGCCTGGGCCTGGAAACTCAGCACCGAAAAGCTGGCCAGCAGATTGAAGAAGAGATACCCCGTCGTCGCCAGAAAGATGGCGATGACCGCATAAGCGATGAAGGAATTGAAATAGGACTTGAGGTCTTTCTTGAAGATAAGTCCAATGTTTCTCGGGTTCACACGCCGTCGTCTTTCGTCACGAGTTGAATGAAGACGTCCTCCAGGCTGGTCTCCACGGAGCGCATCTCATTGAGTTTCCAGTTGTTGCTCAAGACGATGGGCAGGATGCTTTGCTCGCCATCCACACCTTCCGCCAGCTCAACGATGAATCCGTTGCTGCCGTTGGCAGCCGGCACTGGCGCGACCTTTTCCACCCCCTTCACCTCGCCGAGCGCCTTGGCGATCTGTTCCTCGTCTCCGGTGATCCGAAGGAAGAGCCGTAGCGAGTCGCGCAGATTGGCGGTCAGATTCTCAGGCCTATCCACCGCCACCAGCTTGCCTTTGTTGATGATGACCACCCGTTCGCACACCGCGCTCACCTCGGGCAAGATGTGGGTGCTCAGAACAATTGTCCTTTGCTCCGCCAGCTCGCTGATCAGCTTACGAAATTCCTTGATCTGTTTGGGATCGAGGCCGTTGGTGGGCTCGTCGAGAATAAGGATCTCGGGATCGTTGACCAACGCCTGGGCCAATCCCACCCGCTGCCGGTAGCCCTTGGAAAGCTCGCTGATCGGCCGGCCGGCGACGGCATCGAGGCCGCAGTCGCCCATCGTTCGGGTAACGGCCTGCTTGACCGCCTTACTCTCCACGCCCTTTACGCCGGCGACGAAGGCCAGGTAATCATTGACGATCATGTCCTTGTACAAGGGCACGCTTTCGGGAAGGTAGCCGACCCGCTTGCGAACCTCGAAGGAATCCTCAAAGCAATCGTAGCCGGCAACCACCGCTGTTCCCGAGGTCGCGGGAAAGAAACAGGTGAGGATGCGCATCGTCGTCGTCTTTCCCGCGCCGTTGGGGCCGAGAAACCCCATGGCCTCACCCTTCCGCGCTGAAAAGGTTAGGCCGTCGATGCCAAGATGCGAGCCGTAACTCTTGGTCAGGTTTTCTACTTCGATCATGATTGGTCGTCGCTGGTCCCGAGACCGTAGCGCCTGTAGGATCCGGGTGCGCGCTTGTCCTTGAGCGCGGCTTCGATCGGTCTATGTTCGACCGGCGTCGCCAATAGATCGATCAGTGCCTGATCTTCGTCAAGAAGCCTGCGCAGGTCCTCTTCGGGCCAATCGCTCTCCCAGTTGCCGATCAACGCGTTCCAGGCTTGGGCGATGGCAACGATTTCCGCGTCGCTGAATTGCTTCAGTTCGAGGTCTTTGTTCTGGGCGTTGGTGATCTCGGTGTACTTCTTCATGAAGTGCACCACGACGATGAAAGGCGGACCGCACCGAGTACAGTACTTCAGCATCTTTTCCTCGGTATGGCAGGTCGAACATCTTTCGTAGGCGAGCGTGGTGGCCTCTTCCGGAGTATAGGCGATATATCCCATGGACTTGGCCTCATCGATGATTGCCCGGCCCAGGGAATTGGGAGCGAAGAGGATCACGGCGACCGCGCTCACCACGCCAGCGAGCAACGCCACGGTTATGATCCAGCCCTTGCTCATCGCCCGTTACCTTCAGTCCGACAAGAAGAGGTAATCGGTCGCGCCGACGCTTGTGGCTTCGGTTTCCTTTTACAGGCGTCCATGGATGCCGCGACTAAGAGTGCTGCGCCTTGGCCCGGGCTCTTCAGTGGCGATTGGTGTCCCGGGCTCAATATCCCTTCTTGACCTTTCCCGCGACTTCCTCGGGCTTCTTGCGCAAGCCGCCTTCAATGTAGCCGCCGCCCTTGAGCTCGCCTTCGCCACGTCCGGCCAGCGACAATTCGTTCATCTCCTGGGCATCAACGAAGTCCTCATTCCCGGCAGCCGTCAGAGCATCGACATCGCCGGCAATCGGCTCGAAGGTCGTCTGCGGGTTCAGGTATTCTTCGATCGTTGTTGGTGGTTTGGAGTCCGCCATCATCCGGATCCAGGCGACGACATTCCAAATGTCCTGATCCTGCAGGAAATTGCCCCAGGCCGGCATCGACGACGACAGGTTGACAGCTTCGCCGCCGCCCTTGATCACCGAGAACAGCTGCAGATTGGATTTCTGGTTCATATAGTCGCCCTCGGTCAGGATACGCGGCCGCGGCTCGATCTCCATGGCGCTCGGCCCGTCGCCTTGCAGGCCCCAGCCGTGGCAAGTGATGCAATAGACGTAGTACCATTGTTTGCCTTCATTGGGGTCGGCGCCTGGGACCAGGGTGGTATCGAAGGTTGGTGACCAGTTGTTGGTCCATTGGTTGTAAACCGATTCGTCAGCGGACGGTTTGTTGACGCGGTCCCACAATTCGGTCTTGCCGCCTTTGCCGCCGTAGCCACTGTCGCCCTTCGTGAGCGTCGTGTCCTCGGTCCTTTTGCCAACACCGGTCAGGTAGTCGAAAGGAGCCACGCCATAGGTGCTGCCGGACGTGCCGGCGGTCATCTGCGTGGCCTCTTCTTCATAGGCTGCCGCGGCCGCTTCCAGTTCCGCATCGGTGCGAACCGGACAAACCACTTTGGTGCCGTCGTGGAGCTGGCACCTTTGCGTCGCCGCGATAGATTCAGAGTACGCCGACATCGCGGTTACGATGCCCAACGCCGCCGTCCCTATGATCAACGTTCTCATCAGCTGCACTCCTACTTCTAAGTACCCCGGTAAATCAAAGCCAAGGCTTTGATATTCTCACCCGATTTGCTTTCGCACTTGTCAACCGACATCTCCCAGTCGGCAAACCTCCACGTCCAAAGCTGCAACGAATCGCATTAAGGACCAATGATCCAGATCAATCTGACCGTCGTTCCCAAGAATCCACATCGCCTACCGCAATGAGTGCGGCTGCACAGGCACTATGCAGGTGTGCCTGGGCGCACTTTGCCGGATGAACGGCCGCGCTCTGTCCCAAATGCGGCAACCACATCGGGGTACCAACGGCTAAAACAGTACGGGGAACGGGCGCAGAAAGGCGAACGCGCGTGATCTGCGACAGGTCGTCGCAGGGCGAGATATTTTCCGGGCTAGGGCGCTATGTGTTCATGTTGAACCAATCTGCCGGAGGCATTTTTCGCCATGACCGGGAAATCGTCGCGGCGCGTATCCGGCATACGGTCGAGGCGGTTGACGCCGTCATGGCGAAACAGGCCCCGGCCCGACAGGGTTGCGTTTGGGCGGGCCTCCGCATCGTCGTCGCCCCCAAAATCGCAACAGAATCGATTCGACATGAACACATAGCGCTCTAGGGTCTGTACTCAATTAGACGTAACTCATTGAAATGCTTAGGCTCTGATTTCGACAGCCCATTAGCAAGGAAGAGTCAAATCAAGGGGTTAGACCATATTGAGTCCAGACCCTGGCGCAGGCCTCGTCCCATCCAAGCTTGTCAGGCGGAGCCAGCCGGCGCCCAAGAACCGGGGCAGACCGGGACAACAGCACCTACTTCAACCACAGCCCCAGAAGGTCTTCGCCTCGCAGTCCGTTCAGGGCATTCTGCGAGATATCGGTGAACCAGATGTGGCCGTCGCAATCGACCGCGATGTCGTTTGGCTCGCTTTCCCCCAGTACGACCTTGAACTCCAGGAATTCCCTGGAAACCGCATTCATGGCTCCAAGTTTGCCCACATGGCCGAGCGAAAACAGGACGTTTCCAGACCGGTCGATGGCCAAACCCTCGACGACCCCTCTTACCGGAAGGGCAAAGCTCTCGAAATGCCCGGTCGAAGGGTCGAACATCATCAGCTTGCCGTTCCTGCGGCCGCCAAACCAGATCAGACCGCTGTGATCGAAAACGATATCCTTGGGCACCAGGAACGGCTCGGGGAAGTCGAACTCCCTGAATTCCCCGCGTTGCGGATCGAACGAGGCCAGCTTGTTCCCCTGGGATTCGATGAACCATATGACACCCTTGGGTCCGACCACGAGGCCTGTTGGCTGACTGTTGGGAGTCGGTATGGGATATTCCGTGAAGCTCTCGGTCCGGGGATCGAATCTACCGAGGTTGTTGCCGAAGAACTCGGTGAACCAGATCACGCCGTTGTCATCGCTGCCGATCCGGCGGGGAACGCTGTCTATGGTCGGAATGTCGAACTCCTTGAACGAGTTGGCGACCGGATCGAACCGGCCCAATTGATTGGCGTCCTGCTCGACGAACCAAACCACACCGGCGATGTCGGCGGTGAGATCGGAAGGGAAGCTTCGGTAGGTCGGGATCTCGTATTCGGTGAAGGCCTTTTTCCCGGGGTCGAATTTGCCCAGTTTGTTGGCGTTGGCTTCGAGGATCCAGACAGCGCAGTCTGGATCGATGGTGATCCTGGAGGGCAACGCGTTTGGCGTCGGCAGTGGATAGGTCTTAAGGCTCCAGTCGAGTTCGGCGGCGCCAGCGGACGGGGCAACGAGCAGGGCGATGAGCGCCGCATACGCGATGGCTGCGCGCGCCATTACGCGGTCCGTTGCCGCCAGAATACAAACCAAGCAAACAATGCGCCGAAGGCGACCAGCAGGGCCGCCACGGCCACGGTGACCACGATGAGAGGGCCCGAATGTTCCTCGGGCAATGCCTTCCAAGCGTCGGATGTCTCGGTCACGGCTGCAGTTGCGGCCACGGTGCTTCGCGCCTTGCTCATGGAGAGCATCGCCAGTCTTCTTGCTTCGGTACCGCTTTCCGAGAACCAAACGCGATCTCGCGCGAGGTCGATTGCGATGTCTCCGGGAAGGCTGGCATAGGTGGGAATGTCGAATTCCTTGAACTGGGCCTGAACGGGATCGAAGACGCCGATCTTGTTACCCATATACTCCAGAAACCATATCTCGCCGCTGCCGCCGGCCGCGATGGCATTGGGAAGCCCTCCGGCGGTCGGGATCAATGCTTCATAGAATCTTTCCCCTTCGGGATAAAACACGCTGAGCCGATTGGTTCGCAGTTCGACGAACCAGACCCTGCCCGCTCCATCCACGGTCAGCGTTTCCGGATTGGCGAAGGGTGTTGGGATTTCGTACTCGTTGAACGTGGCGCTGGCAGGAACAAACTTGCCGATCTTGTTGGCGTTGGCCTCGGCAAACCAGATGGTATCGCCGCCGTCAATGGCGATCCCCTTGGGATAGCAGTGCGGTGTCGGAATCGGGTATCCCCGCAGCCCGGCGCCATCGGGCTCGAAGCTATAGACCTTGTTTTCTTCAGGGGAGAGGAACCATACGAGTCCGTTTCGGTCGATGAGCAGGTCATCCGGCGAAACATTACCCTGGTCCGTGCCGAGTTCCTGAACCGCGTCCGGATCTGCAAGGAGGTATCTCCGGAACAAGCCGACGGTCGGGTCGAACCGACCGAGGAACCAGGTATCATCGTCGGAATTGGCCCATCGACGAACACTGAACCAGACGCTTCCGCCGGGCGCCAGGGCGATCCGCGACGGCCCAACGTTGCCCCAGTCGGAAGGGAGGGCATGAACCTCGAACGTCTTCCGCACGGGGTCGAACATGACGAGGTTCTTCCCGACTTTCTCGGCGAACCACACGTTTCCGCTCGGGCTCACCGCAACGGAGTGCGGGGAGCTGATCCCGTCGGGGACGACGAACTCCTGGATCATGGGATCAGCCGTCTGGACGTCCGCCCGGCTCGGCAGCGGCACTGCGACCAGCAAGAGGCACAAAATCAGGCTTGCCGCCCAAGGCCCAGGTTCGGGCCGGACTGTCAAGAAACGCCTCCGACGGCGGCGACAGATTTGCCCAGCGTCTACCATGTCATGGTCGGTTCGTAGTAATGCCTCAATTGCCAGTTCGCGTCCTTGTACGATTCCGCGCCGGTCGTCGAGCCGGCCCGATAGCCGCCGACCTCGATCTGCAACTGTCGAGATCCCCTGTAGAATTCCGCCATGTCGGCGGGCGGTAACGCCTGCCTTACGCCCATCATCGGGTTGTGGCACGAGGTGCAGCCGGTGGTCTTGGCGGGATAGCCGCTGCCAACCACGGAGGCGGTCATGACCACCCAGATGGCCAGGGCACCGGCGCCCATCAGCAGCTTGATCCCCGTCGACAACCGTTTGCCGGGCGCCTTCTTCCGGCCAAAGACGAGCGGCAGGGCGAACCCCGCCAGCAGAATCGCAACGGGGGCCCAGAAGGTTCCCAGCGGCCGCAACGCGGCGGCTTCGCCGGTCAGGTGCCAGAACGGCTGGAAGATGAAGATCAGGTACCACTCAGGGGCCGGAAGATACTCGCCTTCGGTGGGAAGTGGCGGCATGTTGACGTCCGAGGGTATGCGGTAGAAATAGGCTAGGCCGACCACGAGGGCAATGGTGAGGATGCTGACGAACACGGACTTGAGCACGTGGCGCGGCCAGAAGCGGTGGAATTCCTGCGGATAGGGCGGATCGTATTTCGGATCACGAACGAGGTCCGGTTGCTTGCCCGTCATGTGTTGCTCTCCGCGCCGTTCCTACAGAGGCTCCGAAATGCCGTGTTTCCTCACCATCTTGAAATGGAAACTGAGGAGCGCGAACAGAATCAGCGGCAGAATCACGATGTGCGTGATGAAGCTTCGGTAGATGGTGAAGGTATCGAGCACGAAGCTCTCCATGAACTCGCCGACCAGCGGCCAGGTGCCAACATAGTCGACCCAGATCGCAAAGGACCAGTAGGCACGCCAATCCCAGGGCAGGATGATGCCGCTGAGCACAAGCAGGAAAACCACGAAGAACTGAAGCACGCCGGAAATCCAATTGAGTTCCCGGGGATTGCGATATGCGTTGCGATAAAACACGGTGACCAGGTGGGTGAAGACCGACGCCAGCAGCAGCGTCGCGCCCCACCGGTGCATGTTCCTGACCAGCCAGCCAAGTGGGACCTCATTGCTCATATAATCGAGGCTGTTCAGGGCCTCCTTGGGATCGGGCGTATAGAAGAACAGCATGAAGATGCCGGTGATCACCTGAAGCATGATGATCAGCAGGGAAATACCGCCAAAACAGAAGAAGAAGGAATGCGAGGGCACGGCCTGGACCTTCTTCGTTTCGGCCCACTGCTTGATGCCGGTTCTCGCGTCCAGCCAGTCATAGACTCTCGCCATCATCGGCCCTTACCCCTACCGTTACTCCTTGCCCGATGGGGCATCCGAAGTTTCCGACTGCACGGCATTGGCGATAGCGTCCCGGCCCTGATCGTCCGTGTCGCCCCTGAAATCGAGCTTCCAGGTATTGGTTTCCTCGTCCAGGTTCAGATGAACGTCGGTGCGCACGGTGTAGATGCCCCCGAAACTCGATGGCATTTCGTATTCGATGGTGACGATCGCGTGTCTGTCCCGGACTCTGCTCTCGACGGTCTCTACCTTGAAACCGGAGGGGTACCTGTTGATGATCCCGAGGAACAGGGCCAGGTCGGTTCGCGATTGTGTGCCGCTTGTCAGCTTGTAGGCTTCGTTGATCAGCAGGTTGCCGCCCCTGATCTTCGCCTCGGAAATATACTCGTAGAATTTCTCGACCACCGAGACAGCGGTTTCCTCGGGCAGCGGCTTTTCCTGATTTCCGAAGTTGATCGCGGCGAAGCTGGCGCCGCCCAGCAACAAAACCGTGAACAAGCCCACGAAAAGAGTCTTCACTGACAATCTTGGCAACATCTCTGGTCCGAATTTCCGAAAACCCTTGCCTGGCGGCAGCGCTGCACCCAAGCCAGGCGGTCCAACTGCGGCCGACGCGCCGGCCCCCGGTTGCGGCCGCCTTCGATTGCGCCTGGCGGACGAGACTCGCCTCTGCCTGGTGCGAAAAATGACCCCATCCCCCCTCTTTGCAAAGGGAGGATAAGATGCAACAAGCCGTTCCTGCGAGATCCCGGGCGGACTACAGCCCCGTCGCACGCGGTGCGATCTCGAGCTCGTCGGGAGCGACCAGACCAGGCAGCGTTTGCGCCTTGCCATACTCGCCCACGGATAGATTCGAGTCCTCGCCCTCAGGATCGTCGACGAAGAACGATCCACGCATTTCCAGGTGCAGAGGACCGCAGAAATGCTGGCAGAAGATCGCGTATTCGCCGGTGATGTCGGCGACGAACTCGGCGACCGCGGTCACCCCGCGCGGCGCATCAAGGTTGGTCCGCAATCCGTAGGGTCCGTAAATCACGAACCCCATGGTGACGTCCGGATTCTTGGTTATTCCCGCCGCCCGGTCGATGTTGGTAACGAAGATGCGCACCTTGTCGCCCTTATTGACGCGGATTTGCCGCGGGATATAGCCGTAACTGAAGGCCTTGACGTGGACTTCCTTGACCCCGTCCTTCATCCGGATTCCGGGCTTCTCCTTGGACTTGGGCAGCAGGTAAACCTTGGTCTTGGCCCTGTGGGCCGGACGAATGTCGATGGCGGCTTCAGTGATCAGGCCGCCTTCCTCGGCTTGGCCCATGTTCCAGCGCTTGATCTGTGAGGCATAGATGGACTTGGCGTTGTGAGGCTCGCCGTCCACCGGGACGATATTTAGCGTCTTACCGTAGGTCGGGCTCTCTTCCCGGGCATCCCACAGTTCGAAGTTCACCGGATAGACCAAACCGGTCGGATTGAACAGGCCGGTCGAAAACTTGTTCAGCGAAATGACGTAGTCGTTGTTGGCGCTGATCGCGATATGGCCGGTTCGGTAATGGGTCGGAATCTCATCCACCACTTCGAGTTTCTTAAGATCGATCTTCACGTTGGAATCCGAAACGAAGCAGCTTTCATAGGCGTACTTGGAAGTCAGGCCTTCCGGGCTGTCCTTGCCGGGCTCGTAAGTGCCACCGTCTTTGTCGTAGACATCCATCACCGAGTGCAACGGACCGGCGCAGGTCGGGATCACCTTCTTGACCGCCAGATTTTCGACGTCGATCACGGTCATCGTCGCCGACAGTTTGTCGCTGACCAGAACCAAGGTGCTCTCGGGTATGACATCGGTGCCGTGCGGATTCTTGCCGACCGGTATTTCCTTGATGAACTTGAATGGGCTGGTCGAGAACACGCCGACCGTGGAGTGGTAGTAATTGCCCGAAAAGACGTAGCGACCCTTCTTGTCGACATCAAGATAATCCGGGGCGCTGGGCGCGGGGCCCCAGTCGATAATTTCGGTCCTGCCGGTCGCAATCTCGGTCTTCGACATCTTGCCGGAATACTCGCCGGTGCCGTAGAGGAACTTACCGGTATCGTCCAGCGCAATGTGGTGAACACCAAAGGGAAACGGCAGGGAAATCAGGCGTTCCAGGAAACCGGTCTGCAGGTTGATAACGCCGATTGTGTTGGCGCCCTTATCGTTGACGTATAAATATTTGCCGTCCGGCGTCAGATTCTTGTTGCCGGCGTTGGTGCCGCTGAATACCGGCTCGTGCAGGTCGACGCCGACATCGATGTGCCGGTACGTCCGCATGCTGGGAAGCCCGATGATGGCAACCCTGCCATCAAGGCCTCCTGCATTGTAAAGCAGCATCGGATCCTTAGTCGGATGGTCTTTTGCTTCGTCGGCCGCGTTCTGCCAATCGGGTAGATCCGACGCCGCGTATGATTCGGAGTATCCCGACACCGCGGTTATGATGCCCAGTGCCGCCGCCCCAATGATCAACGTTCTCATCACCTGCACTCCCAAATACTCCGACAAATTGAAGCCAACGTTCTGATACTCTCACCTGCCTCGCCGTCACGCCTGTCACCCGACATATCCCGGTCGACATACCTCCAAATCAAAGGCTGCAACAAATCGCGTCCTGGACCATTGATTCAGATCAATCTGAGTGTCATTGCCATGATTCTCTTCCGCCTATTGTGATGAGTCCGGCCGCGCAGGCATGATGCATATGAGCCCGGGCGCGCTGCGTCCGATGAACGGCTTCGCTCATCTTGGTGCCCTGCCCCGGCCGTAAACTCTGTCCACCGCCGTAGTCCTCGGATTCCTGACGGATGCGGGAGCAAATTCAAGGAATTTGCAGCCATTTCACCGGGACAAGAGAACCCGGTCTTCGGTGGGGTCTCCAGTGTCTTCAGGGGCGTTGCGCAGCGCGCCGGCCGGCCTTGTCAGAGGAAACGACGGCACCTCCACGTCCTCCGCAAAGGGCCGAAAGTGCAACCTAGAGCGGTTTCGTTTTAGGCTGCACCGGCCCGCTTCCACATCCGGCATCCCGCTCGCTCGCCCTCAGCCATCCGCCGGCGCCCGCCCGGCGAGGCCGTCGAGCTCCTCGGGGGTGGCGCCCGGGATGACCATCTCGAACACCTCGTCGACGACCGCGTAATCGTAATAGCCCATGCGCGCGATCGGCCGGATGCGAGCGATGTCGAGCTTGCCGTCGGCGCCGACCACGCCGTCATCGACATGGATGCGGACGACGCGGGCGAACACGACGTCGATGGCGCCGGCCGGGCGGTCGCCGGGGAAGCGCTGGGTCGCCAGGTGGCGGCATTCGAAATGGAGCGGCAAGGCGGCGACTATGGCCCGCCTACGGTCTATCAATCAGCGCAATCGCATCATGCTAGGGCCTGTCGCTGTTGAAGATGGACACGGCGACCTTCCATGTGCCGTCCGCCTGGCGTTTCAATACATTGACGAACTTGCCCTGCTCGGATGGGTCCGTGTCCGTAATGGCGAACGTCCCTACCTGATAGGCCAAGTCACCGTCGACACCGTATTCGACCAGTTCATTGGTGTGTGTGCCGTCGCTGCTTGTGTCCATCCGGGATTGGTAGGTTTCTTCAAATGCCTTTTTGCCACGAGTCATGGGTTGGTCGGGTGCCATCAAGAGAATATCTTCGGAAAAGAAGGCGGCGCACCCGGCGGCATCACCTTCGTTGAAAGCCTTGTTATACGCGGCGTCAAAGTCTTCCAGCACCTTCTTCATATCCATGGCTTTGTCCTTTCAGTCATCGCGTTTCCAGCCGACGAACCGGCCGCCGCCCAAGGCGCCGCTATCGATTTGCTCGATGAAGAACGCGTAGTTTCGAATGTAGGTATCGAAGCGATCCCGGCCGAAGCGGGCGACGGTCTCCGACTCGAGCGATTGGTACATGGCCAGCCGCTCGTGCAGGATCGTTTGCCACCGCGCCGACAAATCCTCCGTTTGGATGCCGGAAAAGCCGGCGTCCTGGAGCAGCGAGACATATTCGGGGATACCGACGATGCGCGGGGCCGCGAGACCATCGGCCAGAAACGCCCGAGCCGTATCGTCGAGGCGATCGGTCGAAATCCAATCCGTGAATCCGAGGCCACCACCCGCCTTCAGAACCCGGGCGCATTCCGCAAACAGGTTTTCGCGATCTTGAATGTGCAGAAAGGATTCCTGACTCACGATCCGGTCCACGGTTTCACTTTCGATATCGAGATGCGCGGCATCGCCGACCTTGTAGGTGACCTTGTCCTGCAAACCGACCAGGCGCGTCAGGGCGCGCGCGCCCTTTACACGGGACTCGGTCAGATCGACACCCAATACCGTCGCCCCGTAGCGATATGCCAAGTAGCGGCTGGTGCCACCCATGCCTGAGCAGAGATCGAGCACTTTCATGTCCGAGCCGATCCCCAGGGATGCCGCCAGCTGATCGTTTGCCGCCAGTCCGTCATAGTGGTCCTGGTCGTAACGCGACAAGTCCTCTGGCTCGATGTCGTCGCGCGCGATGCCTTCGCCTTCGACCTTTTCCAGAATCTCCGACTCGTTGATCGGATGTTCGTCATAAAACGTCTTGAGGCCGACCATTTTTCCTAGTCCTCGCGATTGGGTTTACCGCCGCTCACGCTTTTCCGACGCCTGCCCCTACCCGTCCTTGGGCGCCCGCCCGGCGAGGCCGTCGAGCTCCTCGGGGGTGGCGCCCGGGATGACCATCTCGAACACCTCGTCGACGACCGCGTAGTCGTAATAGCCCATGCGTGCGATCGGCCGGATGCGCGCGATGTCGAGCTTGCCGTCGGCGCCGACCACGCCGTCATCGACATGGATGCGGACGACGCGGGCGAACACCACGTCGATGGCGCCGGCCGGGCGGTCGCCGGGGAAACGCTGGGTCGCCAGGTGGCGGCATTCGAAATGGAGCGGCGAGGCGGCGACCATCGGCGCCGCGAGATCGACCGCCGCCGCCTTGGCGAGGCCAGCGAGCTCGAACTCGTCGACCTCCGGCGCGACCGCCATCGCCGAGACGTTGACCGCCTCGCGCAGCGCATAGGTCGCCATGTTCCAGACGAAGCCGCCGGTTTCCTCGGCGTTGACGACGCTGTCCTTGCGCCGGCGGTCGACATTCTGGTTGGCGGAGAACATGACCATCGGCGGGTCGAAGTTGAGCATCTGCCACTGGCTGAACGGGGCCAGGTTGGCGATGCCGTCGCGGCTCACCGTCGACAGCCAGCCGATCGGCCGCGGCACGGTGCAGCTCTTGAACGGGTCGTAGGGCAGGCCGTGGGGATCTTGGCCGGGGCGATAATGCATCGCTGGTCTCCCTGGTGGTGGGGGGCGGTTGGAGGCGCTCGAGACGGACCGGCTTCAGGCCTTCTGACCTTCTTGCTGGCTGGCCAAGTAATCGTTGCCGTCGATCACGCCGGTAAGTTCGTCGGTGGCGTCGTGCAGAATGTCGAGATAGGGGCGAAACGCGTAAATCCTGTTGCGTTGTACGTCTCGAACCGAAGTTAGAATTCCAGAACTCTCGAAGTTTTGGACCAGCGCGTTGGCCGTCGGATAGGTTGCATCGATCAGCCGAGCAACGAGATTTATGCTGACATACGGCTGAAAAAACAATTTATCGATGAGCGAAACCGCCTTTACGCTTCTTGAGATATCCGGCGCTCTTGTTCGCAGCTCATCGTGCAGTTGCGTGATTTTCCGCGCCGAGATCAACGCCGATTTGGACGTCGCCGTCACACCGCGCAGGAAAAATATGATCCAGTCTTCCCAATTACCATCGTCCCGCGTCGCTTGAAGGAGGTGATAGTACGCATCCCTATGTTGTCTCAAATACAGGCTGAGATAGAGGATCGGACGGGACAAGATCTCCTCGCTGCACAACAGGAACGTCACGATCATTCTGCCCAGTCGACCGTTTCCATCCCAAAATGGGTGGATCGTCTCGAACTGTGCATGGGCGAGTGCACATTTGATCAGCGGCGGGACTTCTCGTGCCTCATGTATGAACCTTTCCCATTGCCCCAACGCTTCCATCATCTTGGCGACAGGGGGCGGTACGAAGGTCGCCTGCTGGATGGTACATTCGGGTGGCCCAATCCAGTTCTGACTGGTTCTGAAGTGACCGGGAGCGCGCTCCGCTCCTCTGCCCTCGGCGAGCAGCCTTTGATGAAGGCCCTTAATCAGTCGGAGGCTTACCGGCAACTTGGGAAGGGTTTCCAATCCCCACCGCATGGCATCGAGGTAGTTCACGATATCGGTAAGGTCGTCCGTTCTCCGTATGGGGTCGGCTCCGGCCTCGAATTCGAGGATGTCCTCCAAGGATGCCTGCGTACCTTCGATCTGCGAACTGAGAACCGCCTCCTGACGCATGAAGGCATAGACGAACAGATCCGGGTTCGGCAGAATTGACGTTGCGCCGTCGAGCCGCGCCAGCGCCCGGTCGGCGGACGACAAAGCGATTTGCATTTCAGCCGTCATTTCGACTGGGGGGTCAGGCGGTAACGGGTTTGGATGAAACGCCCGGATCCCATCACTAGATATCGTGTATTGACCGGCGCGTCCTGGCAATATCATGTGGTTTCAGACCCTTATGTAAGGCTAATTTACTCACCTTACAGGTTATTAAGAAAAATAGGTGAATTTTTTAATAACTGGGAGGCCTGTTCAAACCGGCTTTAATGGGCCGACGAGACCCTACTAATACAAGTGCCGCTGGAAGCCGATGAAGGCGTCGCGGCACGGTGCAGCTCTTGAACGGGTCGCAGGGCAGGCCGTGGGGGTCGTGGCCGGGACGGTAATGCATCGCGGGTCTCCGTGATTTGGGGCGAGTCGGGTGGCGCTCAGTCCCCGACCTTGAGCCCCGCCGCCGCGCCGATGGTGTAGCCCACCGGCGCCGCGGCGTCGGTCGCCCAGTGGTAGAGCGGCCCTGCGAACGAGCGCATGGCATAGACGTCGAAGACGTCGTCGCGGCGGCGGTGGACCAGCGCGTTGAAATGGTGGACCGGGGTCTGGATCACCGCCCCCGGGCCGTTGATAACGGGGTCGAGGTCGACGGCGACCGCGTCCTGCATCAGCCGGGCGGCGCCGGGACCGGAGATCCGAACGATGGCGCGGGCGTGGGAGAGGTCGGTGACGGCGGCGGTCTCGGCGGCGACCGCTTGGGCCAGCGCGGCGGCCAGATCGGGGTCGTCGGCGACGACCAGCCAGCGCGCCGGGCCGACGGTCAAGAGCGCGGCATCGCCCAAGTCGTGGCCGCGGCAGGCGGGTGCCGGTTCGAGCCCGGGGCGGATTCCGGCGAGGGCGGCGAACAGGTCGTCGCGGCGGCCGGCGAAGGTCGCGAGCTGGACGATGGTACCGAGGCGGATTTCGGCGAGCGTGATGTCGCCGCCGCCGGCGGCCGGCGCATGGCCGGTCTCCATGGCCTCGGCGATGGGATAGCGCATCTCAGCCATGGAGGCGTTCCCCCTCGGGGTCGAAGAAGATGGGGTCGACGACCTCGACCGCGACATGCTCTTGCTTGAGCGGGAAACTGGCATAGAGCCGCTCGCCGTGACGCTCGGTGCCGCGGCGCAGCAAGCCGAGGCCGAGCTGGGCGTCGAGCGCCGGGCTGTAGGTGATCGACGAGACGTGGCCAACGCTCGGCCCCGGGGAGCCGATCTCGGCGCCGGCGACGAGCTGGGCGCCGGGGCGGAGCTTGTCGCCCGAAACCGATCTCAGCCCGACCAGCTGGAGGCGGTCGGGTTCGGTGAAGGCGGGGCGGGCGGCCAGCGCCTTGCCGATATAGTCCTTCTTGGTCGACATCATGCGGCCGAGGCCGAGATCGCCGGCGGTGACCCGGCCGTCGAGCTCGGCGCCGGCGACGTGGCCCTTCTCGATGCGGAGCGCGCCCAGCGCCTCGGTGCCGTAGGCGATGATGCCGAAGGGCTCGCCGGCGTCGATCAGCGCCTGCCACATGGCCAGGCCGTAATGGGCGCCGCAATAGACCTCGTAGGCGAGCTCGCCGGAGAACGAGAGGCGGGCGATCCACACCGGGATGCCGTCGAGGACGGCCACCTGCACGGCCATGAAGGGGAACGCCTCGTTGGCGAAATCGTGGTCCGGCATGGCGGCGGCGAGCACGGCGCGGCTGTTGGGACCGGCGATGGCGAGGCCGGCCCACTGGTCGCTGGTCGAGGTCAGCGCGACGCGCAGCTCGGGCCACGCGGTCTGCAGCAGGAACTCGAGCTGGGCCATGACCGGACCGGCATTGGCGGTGGTCGTGGTCAGCAGGTACTGGGTCTCGGAGAGCCGCCACGTCGTGCCGTCGTCGAAGACGATGCCGTCGTCGCGCAGCATCAGGCCGTAGCGCGCGCGGCCGACCGGCAGCTTGGCGAAGCCGTTGCAATAGACGCGGTCGAGGAAGGTGGCGGCGTCCGGCCCCTGGACGTCGATCTTGCCCAGGGTCGAGACATCGACCATGCCGACCGAGGCGCGCACGTCGCGGGTCTCGCGGACATAGGCGTCGGCCAGCTTCTCGCCGCTCTTCAGGTAGCCGCGCGGACGCGCCCAGCCGCCGGCGAGCTCGATCAGCCCGTCATGGTCGCGGTGCCAGCGATCCATCGGCGTGTGGCGCGAGGTCATGAAATGGTCGCCGACGCCGCGCCCGGCGAAGGCGCCGATGGCGACCGGGGTATAGGGCGGGCGGAAGCGGGTGGTGCCGACCTCGGCGACCGGCCGCCGCAGGCGCCGCGCCATGATCGCCAGGCCGTTGAGGTTCGACGTCTTGCCCTGATCGCAGGCCATGCCGAGGGTGGTGTAGCGCTTGAGGTGCTCGACCGAGGTGAAGCCCTCCTGCCCGGCGAGGTCGACGTCGCCGGCGGTGACGTCGTGCTGAAGGTCGACGAACTTCTTGCCCTTGCCGTGGAGCGCCGGAATCTCGGCCAGCGCCAGGGCCGGTGCCTTGGGCGCGTCGTCGATGTTCGTCGCCGGCGCCGCAGTCGTGGGCGCGGCCTGCCCGATCTCGCCGAGCGCGGCGGCGGCCGCGGCATGGCCTTGGGCGAGGCAGGCCTCGAGACCGATTGCACCGGCCATCGCACCGGCGGCCCGCCACGCCTCGCGCGGCTCGCCGGGGAGGAACGCATCCCACCCGGCATCGTAGGTGGGCGGCCCGCCGGCCTGGCTGGCGAGGTTGACGGCGGGGACCCAGCCGCCGGACACGCCGAGGCAGTCGACGGCGACGCTTTCGGCGCGGGTCGCGTCGAGGGTCGCGGTCTCGGAATCGTAGGGGGCGACCCGGATACGGTCGAGGGTGCGGCCGCCGGCCGCCGACGCGACCACCCACCCGGCGCGGCACACCACGCCGGCGGCACTCAGCTCGGCCAGCGCCGCGCCCGGTGGCGTCCGCCGCGGATCGATGACCGAGGCCACGGCGACGCTGGCGCGGACCAGGTCCTGCGCCGTCCGCCAGCCCGAATCGTTGTTGGTGAAGAGCGCGATATTGCGCCCCGGCACGACGCCGTAGCGGTGGACGTAGCGCCAGATGCCGCGGGCCAGCATGACGCCGGGTTTGTCGTTGCCGTCGAAGACGATCGGCCGTTCGGCGGCACCGGCGGCGAGGATCACCCGGCGGGCGCGGATCGTCCAGTTGAACTCGCGTACCGCGGGACGCCCGTCCGCGGCATCCGGCATCGGGCGCTCGATGGCGCCGAGGGTGTTGTCGTCGTAGTAACCGAAGACCGCCGTCCGGCGCAGGATGCGCACATTGGGCCGCGCCACCAGTTCGGCCTCGGCCGCCGCCGCCCAGGCCGCCGCGGATTGACCGTCGATCGTGCCGTCGGCGATATCGCGCAGGGCGCCGCCGAGTGCCGGCTCCTCCTCGGCGAGGATGACCCGGGCACCGCTCGCGGCCGCCGTCCGCGCCGCCGCCAAACCGGCCGGACCGGCACCGACGACGAGGATGTCGCAGAACAGATTGCCGTGGTCGTAGCGGTCCGGGTCGGCGCTATCGGCGGCCGCGCCCATGCCCGCCGCGCGGCGGATGAAGTGCTCGTAGAACATCCACGCCCGCCGCGTCGGACCCATGAAGGTCTTGTAGTAGAAACCGGCGGTGAACACCGGCGACATGAGGTTGTTGACCGCCATCAAATCGTAGTCGAGCGTCGGCCAGCAGTTCTGCGCCGCGGCCGTCAGGCCCTCGTGGAGCTCGACCATGGTGGCGCGGGTGTTGGGTTCGTGCGTGCCGCCGCCGCCGACCGCGACCAGCGCCGTCGGTTCCTCGGCGCCGCACGACAGAATGCCGCGCGGACGGTGATACTTGAACGAGCGCGCGACATGGCGAACCCCGTTGGCGAGCAGGGCCGAGGCCAGGCTATCGCCGGCGAAGCCCTGCAAGCGCTTGCCGTTGAAGCTGAAACCGAGGGGCCGGGCGCGATCTATTTCGGTGCCGCCGCTGTCGAGCCGATGGCCGCTCATCGCTCGGCGCTCCCGTCGTCGTCGAGCGCCTGGGTCGCCGATATCTTATGGCTGACCGTATCGCGCTCGGCGATGAACCAGATCCGGCAGCCGGCGACGTGATGCCAGAATTCGCGCAGCGTGCCGCGCGGGTTGGTGCGCAGATAGACGTAGTCGGCCCAGCGCTCCTGATCGAGGTCGGACAGCTCCGGGCGCGGCACCGAGGCATCGCCGCCATAGGTGAACTCGGCGCGGTCGCGGGCGCCGCAATGGGGACAGGTTATCAGCATGCCCGGCCCGCCTCCGCTGCCGTCGCGGTCAGTGCAGCCATGGCTTCGGTCCGGCGCCGCGTTCGTCGATCGAGGCGCCGGCGGCGAAACGGTCGAGGGTGAAGGCGGCGTTGAGGTTGTGGGGTGCATCGTTGGCGATGGTGTGGGCGAAACACCAGCCCGAGCCGGGGGTCGCCTTGAAGCCGCCATAGCACCAGCCGGCGTTGATGTAGAGGCCGTCGCGCGGCCCCTTGCAGATGATCGGGCTGCCGTCCATCGACATGTCCATGATGCCGCCCCAGCTGCGCAGGACGCGGAGCCGGCTGGCGCTGGGGAAGAATGTCGCCAAGCCCTCGCTGAGGTGTTCGATGATCGGCAGGCCGCCGCGTTGGGCATAGGAGTTGTAGCCGTCGATGTCGCCGCCGAAGACGAGCCCGCCCTTGTCCGATTGGGAGATGTAGAGGTGGCCGACGCCGAACGTCACCACGGTATCGAGAAACGGTTTGATCGGTTCGGTCACGTAGGCCTGCAGGACGTGGCTCTCGATCGGCAGGCGCTCGAGCCCGGCCCGGCGGAGCACGTCCGAGGTGCTGCCGGCGACCGCGACCGCGGTCTTGGCGGCGGCGATCGGGCCGCGGCTGGTCTCGATTCCGGTGATGCGGTCGCCGTCGAAGGTGAAGCCGGTGACCTCGCAATTTTCGACGATGTCGACGCCGAGCCGGTCGGCGGCGCGGGCATAGCCCCAGGCGACCGCGTCGTGGCGGGCATTGCCGGCGCGCTTCTGGATGAGCCCGCCGACGACCGGAAACACAGGATGGTCGAGGCGGAGCCGCGGCACCAAAGGCGCGATTTCGGCGGGACCGAGAAGTTCGCAATCGATGCCCTCGATCCGCATCGCGTTGCCGCGCCGCGCGAAGGTGTCGAGCTGCGGGCTGGTGTGTGCCAGGTTGATCACCCCACGCTGGGAAAACATGACGTTGTAGTTGATGTCCTGGGACAGGCCCTCCCACAGCTTCAGCGACCACTCGTAAAACCGGCCGTTGGCCGGCAGCATATAGTTAGAGCGCACGATCGTCGTGTTGCGGCCGACATTGCCGCCGCCGATCCAGCCCTTCTCGACCACCGCGACATTGCGGATGCCGTGCTCCTTGGCGAGGTAGTAGGCAGTCGCCAGGCCATGGCCGCCGCCGCCCACGATAACCACGTCATAGGATGGCTTCGGCGCCGCCGATCGCCACGCCGGCTGCCAATGGCGGTTGCCGGTGGCGGCGTTCTTCAACACCGAGAAAACGGAATAGCGGTCGCCGTTCATGCTCCCCCAACCCTGCCCTGCCGATGGGCCCTAATAGCGGCCTGCCCGTCACACTGAAACACGCTGGCATACATCACGCAGGCTGTCATATCCATAGCGAATGCGCGGACCCGGGCCAAGGTCGATTCGGACCCGCCGGTGGCGAAAAACGGATGGATTTAGCAACGCCGTATTATTTGCTATATCAAGATTGATCGTGAAAAAGGCAATTCAATGAGCAGCGTACTAAACTGCACGGGACACGAGGTTAAGCTTCCCAATATCGTTGATAGTGACGGCGCGAATTTATTCGATGACAGGGGAAATCGCTATCTTGATCTCGAATCTGGCGTGTGGTGCATGTCAGTGGGCCACAACAACGCTAGGGTCAACGCCGCTATTGTCCGGCAGATAGATTCAATTGCCCATACTGGCTTTTGTTATTCAAGTAACGTTGTTGAAACCGCCTCCCGATCCGTGCTCGCGATTGCTGGTCTTGATGGCGGCCAATGTGTGTTTTTGTCATCCGGCAGCGAGGTGATCGAGCTGGCCCGGCAGGTTTGCCGAGACATCACAAAAAAATCGACGACCATTTGCCTGCACGACGCCTATTTCGGCTCGTACAGCGCAACAAACGACAGGGTGGATGGATGGTATGAATTCGACTGGCGCGAATGTGCAGCCTGTCCGCACAGCGAGAATTGCAGAAAAGACTGTCATAAGTTGAAAGACATACCGGACGATATTTCGGAATTTGCTTTTGAACCGGGAAGCGCCTCAGGTTTCGTGAGGTTTCCGCCAGTATCCTTGATAACAAACATAGTTGAAATTGTTCGGAATCGAGGTGGCAAGATCATCGTGAACGAGATCACCACCGGAATGGGGCGGACCGGCGAATGGTTCGGTTATAACCATTACCGGATCAAACCCGATCTATTGTGCATTGGAAAGGGTCTCGGCAACGGTTATCCGGTTAGCGCACTCGCAATCAATCAAAATGTCGCCCGGGAATTGGAACACGGGACATTCAAGTACATGCAGTCCCACCAAAACGACCCGTTGGGAGCCGCAGTTGTTTGCGAGGTTATCGCGATCATGCAGGATGAAAATCTAATTTCCAGAGCAGCTTCCGTGGGTAAAGAGTTCCTTACAGCTTTACAAACGCTTGCGGATAGCGAGCATATTTCGGAAGTGCGTGGCAGAGGATTGATGTACGCGGTTGAGTTTACCGACAAGGAAGTTGGCGATCGTATTTACGAGGATTTGTTGCAAAGAGGTTATATCGTCTGCAACCGAGGTGGAATGTTCCGTATTGATCCGCCACTGACAACCAAGGAAGCGGATTTTTCCGGGTTCGTTGAAGTGTTCAAAGAACTACTCGCGGCAGAATTGATGTAATCATTTCTATTAAGAACCGATCCATGAAACTGAGCAGGCTTCACGTTAGCCAAAATCGAAACCGCGCATGTATCTGTCGCAAAACCGATGGATTTCGAGGTCCGGGTGTGGTCTTTTCTTTGTCAAGCGCCGTCGAACGGCGGCGCTAGGGCTATGAGCCGCAGTCAATGCGGTCGGCCTTGGAACCGGGGAGACGGGCGATAGGACGGATTGCTGTCGCCAAATGTAATCGCAACTTCACGTGCGGGCGGCCGATCCCATGGTCGGCGGCCCATGAACTTCGGGAGGTACCATGAATAAATACATCACAGGAATAGTCTCGGCCGCTGGCCTTACCGCGCTTGTGTGCGGCGGTGCCCTGGCCGGTGAAGATCTCGACCGGATCATGGACGACGGCGTGTTCAAGGTCGCCACCGACGCCAATTGGGCGCCTCAGTCGTTCCTCAACGAGGACAATGAGATGGACGGCTTCGACGTTGACGTGGCCAAGGAAATCGCCAAGCGCCTGGGCGTCGAGGTCGAGTTTGTGACCCCGGACTGGAGCGTGATCACCGCCGGTAGTTGGAACGACCGCTGGGACGCCTCGGTCGGCTCGATGACGCCGACGCAGGATCGCGCCAAGGTCCTCGAGTTCCCCGCCATCTACTACTACACGCCGGCGAGCTTCGCGGTGCACGCGGATTCACCGATCCAAGACAAGTCGGAGCTCAACGGCCAAAAGATCGGCGCCTGCACCGCCTGCACCTTCGAGCTCTATCTCCAGGGCGACCTGACCATCGATGCCGAGGGTGCGCCGCCGCACGTCTACGACGTCAAGCCGGGCGAGATTCACTCGCTGAAGGATTCGAGCGCGATCATGGACGATTTGCGTCTCGGTCACGGTGTCCGCATCCACGGCATGATCGATTCGCTGCCGGCGATCCTTGAAGCGATCAAGAACGGTTATCCGCTGCGCATCGTCGGCACGCCGGCCTTTTACGAGCCGTTGGCGGTGGCGATCGACAAGGGCGATCCCGAGCTGAGGGATAAGATTGCCGTCATCGTCAAGGAGATGCACGACGACGGCACGCTGTCGGCGTTTTCGGTCAAGTGGTACGGCGAGGACTTTTCGAAGACCGAGCCGGCGAGCTAAAGAAGAACCCGACTCACAACGATAATCATAAGGTGAGGAGGGCGCGGCGATGTATGCGGATACAGTCGTCCAGAGCAAGCTCGTGCACAAGCCGGGCTTCTTGCTTATCCTACTGGGCATAACATTCGCGGGCTTCTTCGCGCTCGACTTCACCAACTCCATCTTCGGCCATTTCCTGGCCCCGGCCATCGGGGATCCGGCGACGAGCGGTCTCTACGGCCGCTCCGTCGTCTCCTTCGTGCTGGCGCTCATATTCGTGGTCAACATCGTGCTGATCGGGTTCCTGCCGCTCCGCCTCCAGATATTGGTGGTGTGGTTCGAGCTCGGCCTCTGCTGCCTGGGCTTCTTCCTGCTGTTCAATCTCAGCCTCGAGTTCATCGAGAGCAAGATCTGGTTCATGATCAGCAGAGGATTGTTCACGACGCTCTACGTGTCGGCGATCGCGATCGTCATCGCCTCGGCGATCGCCATCGTCGGCGCGATTGCGAAACTTTCGACCAACGGCTTCGCCTTCGGCATCGCCACTTTCTACACCTCCTTGTTCCGCGGCCTGCCGTTGCTGATGCAGCTCTATCTGATTTACCTCGGCCTGCCGCAGCTCGGTTTCGTCGTCGACGCAGTACCCGCCGGCATTGCCGCCCTGGCACTGTGCTACGGCGCCTACATGACCGAGATCTTCCGCGCCGGCATCGAGAGCATTCCACGCGGCCAATGGGAGGCGTCGCGGGCGCTCGGGTTCAAGTTCGGCCTCACCATGCGCCGCATCATCCTGCCCCAGGCGATCCCCATCATCATCCCGCCGACCGGAAACCAATTCATCGCCATGCTCAAGGATTCGTCGCTGGTTTCGGTGATCGGCGTGTGGGAGCTGATGTTCCTCGCCCGCACGCTCGGCACCAAAACCTTCCAGCACATGGAAATGCTGATCACCGCGGCGATGATCTATTGGGTGCTGACCATCATCCTCGAAGCCATCCAATCCCGCATCGAGGCCCACTACCGGAAGAAGAGCGCCCGCTGATCGCGCGCGGACGGAGATCGCCATGGCTGAGCAGACCGTGACCACGGAATCCAACGCCGAACCGGGTGAGGTCATCATCTCGATGCGGAACGTATCGAAATGGTTCGGGACTTTTCAGGTCCTGACGGACGTCAACCTCGACGTCCATAGCGGCGAGAAGATCGTTATTTGCGGTCCGTCCGGGTCCGGCAAGTCGACCCTGATCCGTTGCCTCAATCGGCTCGAAGCCCACCAGAAGGGCGAGATTTTGGTCGCCGGCATCGAACTCCACGACAACATGAAGGACATCGACGTCGTGCGCCGTGAGGTCGGCATGGTGTTCCAAAGCTTCAACCTGTTCCCCCACATGACGGTGCTGGAGAACCTGATGGCGGCACCGATGTGGGTGCGCGGGCAGTCGGAGAGCGAGGCCAAGGAAACCGCCATGACCTATCTCGACCGGGTCAAGATTCCCGAGCAGGCGATGAAATATCCTGGTCAACTCAGCGGCGGGCAGCAGCAGCGCGTGGCGATCGCCCGTGCGCTGTGCATGAACCCCGAGATCATGCTGTTCGACGAACCGACCTCGGCGCTCGACCCGGAGATGGTCTCGGAGGTGCTCGACACGATGACCGCGCTCGCCAAGACCGGCATGACCATGCTCTGCGTGACCCATGAGATGGGTTTCGCGCGCGCGGTCGCCGATCAGGTGATCTTCATGGACGAGGGCCAGATCGTCGAGCGCAACGAGCCCAACGCCTTCTTTACCAACCCGCAGAACGAGCGCACCAAGCTGTTCCTGAGCCAGATCCTGGCCCACTGACCGATCGCCGCGCCGTCGGCCTTGGCTGAAATTCCTGTCAGTGGCACCGGCGACCAACACCCTTCTGATCTACGTCACCCTGGTCCTGGTCTGGGGAACAAGCTGGATCATGGTCAAGTTCCAAATCGGCGTCGTGCCGGCGGAGATCTCCGTCGCCTACCGATTCGCCTTCGCCGCGCTCTTCATGTTCGGCTGGGCCGTCGTCCGCCGGCTGCCGCTGCGCTTTTCGCCGTGCGATCATCTGTTCATCGCGCTGCAGGGGGCGACGATTTTCTCGACCAATTTCTTTCTCTTGTATCTGGCGGCGGCCTACCTCACGACCGGGCTGATCGCCGTCGTCTTCTCCACCGCCTCGGCCCTGACCATGTTGTTCAACGCTGCCCTGGCGCGGCGGCCGCCGCCGTCACGGGTGGCCCTCGGTGCGGCGCTCGGCACCGCCGGGATCGCGGCCGTCTTCTGGCCCGAACTGATCGACCTGTCATTCGGTGCCGGCGCCGGTTTGGGCCTGATCCTGTGCGTCGGCGGCACCAGTTCGTTCGCCCTCGGCAGCCTGGTGTCGGCGCGCAACCAGGCGGCCGGTCTCTCGGTGCGCGGCAGCACCGCGTGGGCGATGGCCTACGGCACTGCCTTCCTCGCGCTGTTCGCCTGGACACGGGGCGAATCGCTGGCCTTCGACCCCGCCTTTCCCTATGTCGGTTCGCTGCTCTATCTGGCCACTTTCGGCTCGGTCGTCGCCTTCGCCTGCTATTTCGCGCTGCTCGGGCGGATCGGCGCCGAGCGGGCAGCCTATGCGACGGTGTTGTTCCCGATTGTCGCGCTATCGATATCGACCGTGTTCGAAGACTATAGCTGGACCCTGCTCGCCTTCGGCGGCGTTTGCCTGACCCTGGTCGGCAACGTCCTCGTCCTCAGCCGGGCGCAAGGCGGCCGCTGACACGCGGCGCGACCCGAGTTTCGTACAGCGTGCGCTCCGTGTTCAGCCGGCGATCTCGACTTCGGCCTCGATTTCGACCGCGGCGCCGAAGGGCAGGCCGGCGAGACCCACCGCCGAACGTGCGTGGTCGCCGATATCGGTCCCGAAGATTTCGATGATCAGGTCCGAAAACCCATTGATCACCAATGGGAAACGGTCGAAGCCCGGCGCCGCGTGGACCATGCCGAAGGCGCGCAACCAGGCCGAAATCCTGTCGAGATCGCCGAGTTCACGCCGCAGACTGCCGAGAATCGAGAGCCCGGTCTGGCGCGCCGCCTCGTGACCGTGTTCGAGCATCATGTCGCCACCCACCGTCCCCAACAGTGCCTCGGCAACGGTTCCGTCGGGGTTGGTTGCGATATGGCCCGAGACAAAAGCCCGATTGCCGCGCACCCGAACCCATGAAAACGGCAGCACAATCCCCGGCGGCGGCTGCATCGGCGCCGGCAGGTTGAGGCCGAGGGCCTCAAGTTTCGCATCGATAAGCGACATGGTTGCTCCTTTCAATCCCGCATGATCCGTCGGGGCCTACCGCCACCGCTCTTCGAGCCGGTCCCAGGCACCGACGCGCGGGTCTCCGCGCTCGCCCTTCAGAGCCTCCTTGCGCACGCGCTCCGACGGCGTGCGCGGCAGATCGTCGCGATAGGCCCAATAGCGCGGCACTTTGAAGTAGGCCAGGCGGTCGTCACAAAACGCGGCGAGGTCGGGCGGCGGCAGGGTCTCGGCGCTGTGGCCCGGTTGCAACACGACGAACGCCATGACCTCCTCGCCGCGCAGGTCGTCGGGGACGCCGAGACACGCGGCCAGGCGCACCGCGTCGTGCTGGGCCAGCACTGTTTCAATTTCGGCGGCGGCAATGTTCTCGCCGCTGCGGCGGATCATGTCCTTGTCGCGACCGACGAAAAAGATGCGGCCGTCATTGTCCCGGCGCGCCAGATCGCCGGTATGCATCCAGCCGCCGCGAAAGGTTTCCGCGGTCGCCTCCGGGTTGCGGTAATAGCCGTCCATCATGCCGGTGCCGCGCAGCACCAGCTCGCCGACCACGTCCGGCGGGACGGGACGCCCATCCTCGTCCACCACTCTTGCCTCGCGGCCGGCGACCGGGCGGCCGATACAGCCGGTGCCGACGCAGGCATCGTGCTCGTCGAGCGGAACCGCGATGTCGATGCCGGTCTCGGTCATGCCGAAGGCTTCGAACCAGGGCGTGCCCCAGCGCGCCTCGATGGCGGCGTGGTCGACCGGCGGGATCGCGGAGCACAGCACGCGACGGACCGCGTGGTCGCGGTCCCGCGGGTCGACTGGCTGCTTGAGCAGCAGCTTCGGCATCACGCCGAGACAATAGAACCAGGTCACCCGGTAGGCGCGCACCCGGTCCCAGAAAGTCGACGGATGAAAGCGGTCGAGAACGATCAGCTCGGCGCCGGTGAGGAATGCCACAGCCAGGTTCCATTGCGGATCGAGGTAGTAGAAGGGCTGGGCGGTGAGGATGACGTCGTCGGCCGACAGCCCGTCATGGAGTTCGGCGACGCGGCGGCAGAAATCGACCCACATGCCGTGCGACTGCATGACGCCCTTGGGCTGGCCGGTAGTGCCGGAGGTATATTGAATATTGGCCAGCATGTCGGACCGGACCGGCACCGCCGGGGTGTCTTCGGGGGCGGCGGCGACCAGCGCGTCGAGGCTTTGCACCGCGCCGTCGCCGGTGCCATCGCCGGAAACGATCACAACCGACAGCCCGCCTTCGGCCACGACGCGGCTCAGCAGCGGCACGAATTCGTCCGCCGCGACCACGGCCCGGGCACCGCTGTGCGAAAGCACGTGGCCAGCATCGGCGACGCGGTAGAATACATTGACCGGCACCATGATCGCGCCCGCCTTGAGGATGCCGAGCCAAACCAGGGGAAACGCCGGGACGTTGCGAACCATAAGCGCGACGCGGTCGCCGGGAGCGATGCCGAGTGCGGCCAGCGCCGCCGCGATGCGGTCGGATCGTTTGTCGATCTCGTCGAAGGTCAGGCGTTCCCCGGTCTCATCGAAGACTAGCGCGTTCTTGGCGGGCCATAGGCCGGCGGCACGCCGGCACAGCGCGACGACCGAATCGGCCGCCGGGTGAGAGGCCCTCATGGTCATTTCTTGCGGCCGCGTTCCGAGACCTCGCGGATGCGACGATAGGTTTCGGGATCGAGAATGCTTTCGACGACGGCGTCGCTTTCCATCGCCATGGCGGTTTCCAGCCGGTCCCTGTCGATGCGGGTCAAACAATGCTTCATCGCGCGGCGCGCGGCCGACGGCAGGTCTGCGATATAGCGGGCCAATTCGAGCGCCGCTTCGTCGAGCGCGTCCTCGGCCACGACCCGCCACGCCAAGCCGCACTCGGCAAGCGCCGCGCCGTCATACTTGCGGCTGAGATAGAGCATTTCGTGGGCCTTGATGCGGCTGACCAGCTGCGGCAGCAAATAGGTCACACCGCCGCTGACGAAGATGCCGTAGGTGATCTCGGGGAAGAAACCGCGCGCGCCGTCGGTCCAGATCGCGAAGTCGGCATTGATCGGCCACGAGAACGCGCCGCCGACGGCCCACCCGCGAACGGCGGCGATCACCACCTTGTCGCCGAACATGATGTTTCGCGTCACGTCTTGGATGGCCTCGACGAACGGGCGGACCTGGTCCTCGCCGAGGCCCTCCATGTCCTCCTGCTCGATCAGGTCGTCGCCGGCGCAGAACGCGCGCCCGGCGCCGCGGACGATGACCGCACCGACCGAATCATCGGCATTGGCCGCGGCCAGGGCGCCGTTAAGCCCGTCGAGCAATGCGTCGTTGATCGCGTTCAACCGTTCCGGCCGGTTGAGCGTGATGATCCGGACATTGCCGTCGTTTTCGATCAATACGGGATTGCTCATGCGTTCTGCCCTCCGCTTGCCGGCGACCCGTCACGGTGTCCCGGTCTTGCGTTTCGCCGCGGCGTGATCGACGAACGGCAAGGTCGTCACCTCGGCCGTGCGCAGGCCGGCGTCGGTGTCGACCTCGACCCTCGTGCCCGGTTCGGTATACGCGATATCGAGCAATGCCAGCGCGATATTGCGTTCGAGGCCCGGCGAGAAGATCGAACTGCTGACCCGGCCGATCCATGAACCGTCCACCGTGACCGGCCAGACATGCTGGTTGGCGGGCATCGCCTCGCCGGCGATATGAAGCCCGACCATGCGCCGCGAAACGCCGGTCTCGCGAATGCGCCGCAATGCCGACTTGCCGATGAAATCGGCCTCCTGGTCGAGATCGACGAAGCGGTCGAGTCCGACCTCCAGGGGGTTTTCGAAGATCGTCATGTCCGCACCGTAGGACAGCATCCCACCCTCGATCCGGCTGATCGCGTTGGGCGCGGCGGGCGCGATGCCGTAGGGCTTGCCGGCTTCCATCATGCGCTCCCAAAGCTCGTCGCCGCGGCTGCCGTCGCGCAGAAACAACTCGTAGCCGGGCTCACCGCTCCACCCCGTGCGCGAGATCACCAGGGGGATGCCGTCGAGGTCGGCCTCGCGGAACCAGAAGAACTTGAGCTCGTCGATCCAGCCGCCGAACACGTCGTGCATCAGGTCGCGGCTTTTTGGCCCCTGCACCTGGAGCGGCGACACATCCGGCTCCGCCAGCTCAACCTCCATGCCGATATGGTGGGCGATACCGAGCGCCCACAGCAACACGTCGCTGTCGGCCAACGACAGCCAGTAATGATTCTCGGCCAGCTTCAACAGGACCGGGTCGTTGACGATCCCGCCCTGCGGCGTCGTCAATATCACGTATTTGCATTGGCCGACTTTGCATTTGGAGAGGTCGCGCGCGACCAAGTATTGGGTGAACCGCGCCGCATCCGGACCGGTAATTTCGACCTGCCGTTCGCCGGCGGTATCCCACAATGTAACCGCGCTATTGAGATGCTCGTAATCGGCCTGCGAGCTCTCGTAGACCAACGGCATCAGCATGTGGTTGTAGGTGGTGTAAGAGCGGTAGCCCCAGCGGCGGGTCGCATCGAAGAACGGTGACTTGCGAATTCGCGCCGAAATCCCCATCAGCGGCTGGTCGATCTTGTGATCCATTCGTGTTCTCTCCCGGGACCAAAATTCCAGCGCCGCTATGGGCCGGTTCGGCAACGGGGTCAATCGAAAATCCTCCTGGCATGTCACCGCGGCGCGAATCGCCAAGTTTGCCGAGCGGACCTCGGGTCGCGGCGGCGCCCGGCGAGCCGGCCAGCGGGTCGAGGCCGCCCGAGCTATCTCGCCACCGCACGTCCCAGCGTGTGCCATGTCAGAAAGCGCGGGCCGCGCACCAGGTACCCGGTATCGACATCATGAACGGCAAAGCCCGCGGCGGCGATAGATCCGCCGATGTCGCGGTTAAGATGGCACCCGCCGGCGCACCGCTTCCATATCGGCGTCACGCGATCCTGCCAGCGTCGAACCGGATATTCGGGGGAACGGCCGTGCTCGACAAACAGGAAACCGCCATCCGGCCGCAGCACGCGGCGCACCTCGCTCAAGGCCGCGTCCAGGTCCGCTATCGAGCACAGGGTCCAGGTTGAAACCACGGTGTCGAAGGTATCGGAATCGTACGGCAGTGCCGCCGCGTCGCCGATATCGAAGCCGACCTCGGCCGGTCCTTCGTCGACGCGAGTCCGCGCCATCGCGAGCAGTCGATCCGACGGTTCGAGCCCGGTCACGCTGTCCACGTGGTCGGTGTAATAGGGCAAATTCAGCCCCGAACCGATGCCGATCTCCAACACCCGGCCATGGGCGCGGGGCACGACTTTTTGGCGCAGACGCATCGCCTCCGGATTCCGCATCGCCAAGTGCAGAACCCAGGGCAGGACGAACTTGCTGTAGAGACCCATTTCCCCATGACCGCTTCGGTTTTGCCGTCATCATTCCGCGTATTGCGCCGCCCCGCAAGGCCGACCGCGTAGCGATGTGGCAGACCGACCGCCGGTGCGGCTATAGTGGCCGATCTTAGCTGTTTCGAATCAGAGGATAAGCGGTGGGCAGCCGATTGAGTGACAAAGTCGCCGTCGTGACCGGGGCCGCGCGCGGCCTTGGCCGCGCCTATGCCGAAGCGCTCGCCGCGGAGGGCGCCGCGATCGTCGCCGCAGACCGTGCCGATTGCACCGATACCGAGCAGGCGATCGCCGCCGAAGGCGGCCGCGTCATTGCCTGTACGCTCGATGTCGCCGATTCCGCCGGTGCCGACGCCATGGCGGCGGCGGCGGTCGAGGCGTTCGGCGGTGTCGATATCCTGGTCAACAACGCGGCGCTGTATGCCGCGCTGTCGAGCGGCCCTTTCGACCGCCTCGACGAGGCCGAATGGGATGCCTGCATGGCGGTCAACGTAAAAGGGGTGTGGAATTGCAGCCGCGCCGTTGTCGGCAGCATGAAGGAACGAGGCGGCGGCAGCATCATCAATATCTCGTCCTTGGCGGCGACTTATGGCCTGCCTTTCGCCCTCCAATACACGACCTCGAAGGCCGCCGTCATCGGCATGACGCGAGGCATGGCCCGCGAACTCGGCCGCTACTGGATCCGGGTCAACGCCATCGCGCCGAGCGCGGTGATGACCCAGGGCACCGAGGAGTTCTTCGGCGACAAGCTCGACAAGGCGGCCGAGGTGATCCGCGACAATCAGTGCCTCAAGCAAAACCTCGAAACCGACGATCTCGTCGGGACGGTTCTGTTCCTGGCTTCCAACGACAGCCGGTTTATCACCGGCCAGACGATCATGGTGGATGGTGGGACGACGATGCTCTAAGTAGGAGTCACGAGGCGTGCCCAACACGCCCGATGCCGCGGCGGCAACGCCGAAATGTGATATCACGCACAGCGCGCACGAAATTGTTCGCTAGAACGTTTTCGCATAGTCTGTGTCTGCACCTGGAGCGAATACGACATGGCGCCGCAGCGCATCGAACGCAAACTGACCACAATCTTGGCCGCGGACGCCGCTGGCTACAGCCGGATGATGGGTGACGCCGAGGAAGACACCTTGCGCATGCTGCAGGGCTGCCGGCAGGTCATCGATGAGTTCGTCGAAAAACACAGCGGCCGCGTTTTCGGCGAGGCCGGCGATGGGGCGCTGGCCGAATTCGCGAGCCCGGTCGAGGCGGTGCGATGCGCGGTACGCATGCAGCAGAGCCTGGCCAAGCGCAATGTCGAACGGCCCGACGACCAGAAGATGCAGTTCCGTATCGGCATCAATCTCGGCGACGTCATGGTCGATGGCGGCAATCTGCTCGGCGATGGCGTCAACGTCGCGGCCCGGGTCGAAGGCATCGCCGAGCCGGGAACGACGTTTATTTCCGGCACCGTCTACGACTATGTCGACGGCAAGATCGCGTACGAGTTCGATTTTCTCGGCGAGCGCAGCCTGAAGAACATCGTCCGGCCGATCCGTGTCTACCGAGTGCAAGCGGTCGATATGCCGGAACCCGGCTACCGGCGGGAACGCCCCGGCGGATCGCTGCCACGGCCGTCGCGGCCGTCGATCGCCGTGCTGCCGTTTCGCAACCACAGCGACGACCCGCAGCAGGCCTATTTCAGCGAGGGCGTTACCGAGGACATCATCACCGAGCTGTCGCGGTTCCGCTCTTTGTTCGTTATTGCCAGCCGCTCGTCGCTCACCTATCGCGACCGCGAGGTCGACCACAAGGGTGTCGGCCGCGAGCTCGGCGTCCAATTCCTGCTCGACGGCAGCATCCGGCGCGCCGGCGACAAGGCGCGCATCAATGCACAACTGATCGAGACCGAGCACGGCAGCCGCCTGTGGGGGGAACGTTACGACATCGACATGTCGGATTTCTTCGCGGTCCAGGACGACGTCATTCAGACCATCGTCTCGACCCTTGCCGGGCGGCTCGAATCCGCGGGTGCCGAAAGCGCGCGCGAGAAGCCGACCGAAAGCCATCTGGCCTATGATCATGTGCTGCGGGGAAGTGAGCGCCTCAACCGGCTGACCATGGCCGATACGCTCAAGGCGCGCGAGATGTTCGAAGCCGCGATCGCCACCGACCCCCGCTACGCCGCCGCCCATGCGCTGCTCGCCGGGACCTATCTCTATGAGTGGCTATGGCATGGTCCGATGGAATGCCTCGACGAGGCCGAATCGCTGGCCCGCAAGGCGCTATCCCTCGACGACAACGACGGCCGCAGCCACGTCATCTTTGGCCGCGTTCAGCTCTACAAGCGCGCCTTCGACGCCGCCGAGTACCATCACCGCAAGAGCATCGACCTCAACCCGAACGACGCCAACAGCCAAGCCCACATGGGCCTGATGCTCACCTTCTTCGGCCAAGCCGAGGAGGCGATCGAGTGGATCAGCCGGGCGATGCGGCTCAACCCCTATCATCCCGATTGGTACTGCGAAGATCTCGGCCAGGCACTCTATGTCGCGCGCCGCTACGAGGAGGCTGCCGCGGCGCTGACCCGGGTCCGCGAGCCGCCCTATTGGGTGCGCGCCTGGCTCGCCGCCGCCTATGCGCAAAGCGGGGATGTGGAAACGGCACAGCGGATCGCCGACGAGGTCGTCGCCAGCGCGCCCCAGGTCGATTGGAAACGCTATATCGTCGCCGATGAGCCGTTCCGCCATGACGCCGACCGCGACCATTGGCTCGAGGGTCTGCGCAAGGCGGGGATGCCGGTTTAGTGGCAGGACTCGCGCCGGCGGTCCCGGATTCGCCGCTTCGGGCACCGATTCCGCATCCAGCGACAGTCCGCGCATTGATATGTCAGGATTGCTGCCTATATGTTCGATATGTCGCAAAGTGCTGAAAAAACCGCCCCCACGGGGCAAGAAAAGATCCGCCGCTGCCTGTTGTGCGCGGAGAATTTCGAGAGCGAATGGGCCGGCGAGCGCATCTGCGCCAAATGCCGCGCGCGCGCCGCGTGGAAGCAGGGTTAAGAGCCAACTCCAACGCCGTATTTTCGTTTCATGAATGCCACCGACCGGTCGAGAAGCGATTCGAGGGCGGCGCCATCGACGTCGTGTAGACGCTTGATATAGAGACAGAATTTCCCGGTCCGGTGATTGCCGAGCCGGTTCGCGCGCCTGCGGTCAAAGTCTGGAAACCGAACACCGCTCCGGCCACCACCAAAAAGCTAGCCAGCGGCACCGCGAGCGGCCGGCCGGCAGCCAAGTCGCCGACCCGTCGGAACGCCTGTGCGGCCCGGGTCCCGGCAAGCAAGGCGAGGAGCGGAGACGCCGCCGCCTGCTGCCAGACCAGCGCCAGCAGCACCGTGATTATCGCCCAGCAATTGATTTCGTCGATGAGCCAGACCGCGTGCCAAGGCAGCGGATTGCGATCGCGGTCGAAAAACGGATCGACGCGGAAATGGAACGCGTTCACCCACAGGACAAGCAGGATGCCGGCCGACAGCAGCCACACCAAACGGCGCGTTTTCACGTCGCCGCCCTTCTCGGCCGCCGTCGTCAACAGGAGCGGGATCACCAGCAGCAATAGCGCGCAGCGGTAGGAGATGTTTTGCGAAACCAAGAAACAAAACGCGATCATCGCGGCGCCGGCGAGAAAAAGGCGGCGGTCGGCGGCCGATCCGGTCAATCGTATTCCGGCGGCGTCGAACCGGTGCCAGATGACCAGCGAGGCCGTGGCGGACAACGCGACCATACCCCACCTGACGCCTTGCAGTGCGGGGGCATCGGCGCGCCACGCCGCGCGCAGGTAGTGGTCGGACATGGAGACGATCCAGTTCACGATCTCGTTGCCGGCGAACGCGTCGCGACTCATGGGCTGGGGAATATTGCCGAGGACGATGGCGAGGTCGTCGAATGAAACGAACACGAAGACGGCCAGTGCAACGATCGAGCTCACCATGACGACTAGGAACCCGCGCCACTTTTCTTCGACGGTGACGACCAGCGCCGCGAACGGATAGAACTTGAGCAGGCCAGCGAGAATGAGAATGGCGTAGCCAATGATACGCCGCCATCGCCCGTGGCCGAGCAGCGCCGTCGCGGCGACGACGAGAAGGATTACGATGAGGTCGCGGTTGGCCCGTTCGACGGCGAACATGACCGACGAGGACAAGAGGGCGGCAGCACAGAATACCGTCTGACCGGGATTCCGCGGCCGCAGCATCCAGCACATCACGCCGAGAAAGGTCAGGCCAAGCACGGCACCAGCGTACAAGTTGAGCGCACCGGTAACCGGCAGCACCGACAACGCCAGCCACAGCGGCGACTGGTTGAAAAGCCGCCCCAGCGGATCGCACGGATGGTCGAACAGGATGTCGTTGCCAAGGCGGATGCATTCGACGTCCGAAAACAGGCTCATGTCGACGAAAATGATGGGGTGGGACTCGATCCCGAGGGCGCGAAAATATTCGTGGTAGACGCCCAAGCCGGAGGCGAGAATGGCGAGCAGAATGTAGCCAACCGCGGCAAAGAGAAGGATCACCCGATATGTGATCGGCGCCGCGGACATATCAGGTATCGAATTCCCGTCCGGTCGATATCTCAGCCATCATCGCCGACGACCGGCTTGAAGACGAGGAACCCGCGTTCCCGGTTGAGCCGCTCGGGCACCGGGCCGAAGCTGTGCCAGGGAATCTCCGGTCGCGAGCCGTCGTGCCAAAATGTTGGGATCGCGCCCTCGAATTCGTAACGCGTGCCGCCGATCTCGATGACCGATCCGCGATTGATCTTTCGACGATCGGCGCCGCCGATGAAGAATCTCCCGATACATTGTCCGCCGTTAACGACGTAGTCGGGCAAGTCGACGCCGCCCACAATAGTACCGGCCTTGTCGGCCGATAGCTGCCAGCAATAGTGCAGCTCTGGCAGATAGAACATCGCCGGGTAGGTCATATAGTCGGGCCGGATCAGCACCGGCGTGCCGGCCGGAACCGACCGCAAATAGTCGATCAGGGCCTCGGTTCCCGTCTTGTAGTCGTGGAGCGTCTCGTCGACATAGGCGCAAAGCGTGCACGACAGCGGGCGGGCGGCGAGGGGCACGCCATGGAGGATATTGGAGAAAACGACGAGCGCCCCGACGACCAGCGCCAGCGGGCGCAGCACGTGCCAAAGAAACGTCAGCCCGATGGCGGTCACCGCCGCGCCGAGCACCATCATCGGGACCAGAAAACGCATATCGGCCATCTTCGTGATGGCAATGTTCTGCGGCGAAAACAGCGTCGTGATGATCACGGCCACCAACATGGCCAACAAGACGACGGCGCCATCCGCCGCCAAAGGGCGGTCGGCGGACAATTTCTTGAACAGGAGCGGCAGCACCAATAGCGGGATCGTCAGAACCGCCATGAACTCGAATACCCCGAGGCCGGAGAGGTTCCACCACAGCAACGTGGCCAAGCGCTCCAAGGCGGGGGTCGGGTCGATAGCGGCGACCTCGACGGCAAACGGGTTGCGCGCCAACAGCACATAGACACCGCAGAGCGCGGCGGTGGCGTAAACGCTGCCGAGGAACTGAAGATGGCGCCGCGTTCGATAGCGGGCCAGGATCAGGAACACCGGCAGGACGCCGAGCAGCGCGGCGGCATTCAGGTAATTGCTGAAGATCAGGCCCGCGGTGGCGGCGACGGCAAGCGCCGTATAGGCGACGAACCCGCGCCGCTGACCATCCAGGCTCGACCATGCCAGCAGGAGCGCGACGCTGAACAGAACGCCGAGCGGGTAGTAGCGGGCCTGACGGATATAGAGGAGGTAGGCCGGGCTGAGGGCAAGAAGGAGGGCCGGCAGATAGGACGGCAGGCGCGATCCGAAGTGGCGCCGGGTCCACAGATAGACCAGCCACAAAGCGGCGACACCGGCGGCCACGAATAGAATACGGCCGCCGAGGGTGGTTTCGCCGAACAGGGCCATACCGGCGGCGGCGAGATAGTATTGCAACGGCGGGATGAGGGTATTGACCAGCGAATCGTTCAGCTCGAGCCCGCCCTGATAACCGATCAGGTTGATTCCATCCCAGGCCGTGAGCTCGCCGAAATTCAGGAGGTTGCGGGCGAACAGGGTGGTGTTCGCCTCTTCCTCCCAGAACAGATGATTGGTCAGGCCGAGCGCAGCGAGCGCCGCAGCAACAACGAGAACCAAGAATATCGGCGGCACGCGGAGGAGATACCTCGGCACCGATAGCAGCCATCGCTCCCAGGGCGTAAGGCCATAGAGCGCGTCGACGGACGCAGTTGTGGCCGACCTTTCATCGGATTGGTCCCGCGATTCCACTTGGTCCGCCATGCTTTCTCCCACACCCGCGTCGCGGCTCGGCCGCGCCGCCCTTGGAACCATGTTTCGTCCATCTAGGCAAGGCGCTGGTGCAACCGCGCCGGCGCCGCGGTGTCGGGACCATCGGTCGCCTCGGCGACCAACGGGAGGGACGGATAGCCACCCGTTCGGTTGACCACCAACTCCGCGACCAACCCGACGGCGATAAGCTGAATCGAGACGACCATCAGTATGATCGCGAGCCACAGCAGCGGCCACCCGCCGATCGGATCGGGCACGGTCAGTGAGGCTATCGCGAGATAAGCAAGAATCAACAGACCGGCACCGCCGCACACAATCCCGAGCCCGCCGAAGAGATGGCCGGGGCGGTTGCCGTATCTGGTCAACGCCAACACGGTCAGGAGGTCGAGCGCGCCTCTCGGATATCGCTCCCAACCATACTTCGAAACACCATGCTCGCGTGGCCGGTGGCGGACCGGAATCTCTTCGACCCGATAGCCGAGATGGTGTGCCAGTACCGGTATGTAACGATGCAGCTCGCCATAGATCGGTATGTTGCGATAGACCTCTTCCCGGGCCGCCTTGAAGCCGCAATTGATGTCATGGATGGCGACTCCGCCGAGGCGTCGGGTGGCCCAATTGAAGAGCCGGGACGGCAGTGTTTTCGATAGCGGATCGCGGCGGTCCTTTTTCCACCCCGAAACGAGATCGGCGCCGCCGGCGAGCTGGACGAGAAACTTGGGGATCTCCGCCGGGTCGTCCTGAAGGTCGCCGTCCATGGTGACGATGACCGAACCGCGGGCCTTCTGGACCCCCAGCGAGAGCGCCGCGGCCTTGCCGAATTCGCGGCGCAATCGAAAGCCGCGGACGTGGCTCTCATTTTTCGACAAGGCTTTGATGCGCGCCCAGGAGCCGTCCGCGCTGCCGTCGTCGACCACGATGATCTCGAAATCGATCCCGGCCGGCGCCAACGTATCGACAGTTTCCGTTACCACGCGGTCGACCGACTTTTCCTCATCGTGGATCGGCACGATGACGCTGACCGCCATTTCGTTCGACAGGCCGTCCGTTGAACCCGGTGACTGCATGGCAGAAACCTCTCGCATCGTCATTAATCGACTATACGGTATCTCATACGCGACCGGGCCCGGGAGTTTCCGCTAGAGCCGATACAGGTACATCGGCATTTGGAAATTCCAGTTCTTTTTCGGAATTCCATAAGCGAGTTCGGGATGGCTGAAGCGATGCACCTGGTTGCCGACCAGCTCGGCGCCGGGGCTGAGAAGCGCTTTCCGCAAGGGCTTATTGCCGACAAAGAGGAGGTAGATGGGCCGCCCATAAGTTGCAAACCGGGTGTTGAGCGATGTGACCGCCTGCCCGATTTGGCCGGCGTTCTTGGCCGCGCGCTGATAAGGCCGAAGGTCGATGACATCGTGCCCGAATCCATAGGTCAAAGCCGGCGCAATGCGGTTGTAGTCGGCGCCCAAGTCCCGCCCAATTTGTCCCTGGAGGTAGAGGACGATGCTGCCCGGTTCGAGCGCGTGGTCGAGCGATACCATCTGTTCATAGGCGCCGCCGATAAACGGCTCCTTGAAGCGGTAGACCGTCGGATAGGCCGACCACAGGATGAAGGCGATGGCCGCCACGCCGCCCACGACCTGTCCGATACGGCCCTTCCAGGCGTAGACCGCCGCGATACCGATGGCGATGAAGATGACCGCGAGCGGGTAGATTTCTTTGACGTAATAGCGGGTGTAGTACCACTGGTACTTTGTCGAGAAACTGATCACCAAGATTAGCAGACCGAATATGCAGAGGGTCAACGCCGGCAAGATGACGGCGTCGCGCGGCCGCCGCAGGCTTCCGTAGAGGCCGAGGGCCATGAACAGCCAGCCGGCCGGCGTGATGAACGAGGTCATCGAGTCGATGAACGTGTACCGGATATTACTCGTCTCGAAGAGGCCGGCGCGCCACAAGCCGTATCTGAGGGATGCCATCACGACCACGGCCCCGGCCAGGCCGAGACACATCCAAGTGACCGCGCGGTCGCTTGCGATCCGCCGCCAGAGAGGATGGCGCATGATCCAGGGAACCGCCGCCGCCGCGGCCACCGCCAACGCAAGAAGGACGAAGGTTCCGTCGATGCCGACATAGTCCAGCGGCGGGAACGAGCTGCGGAGATTGAAGAATACGTAGGCGCCGTGAGAGATGCGGGCGGGTATCAAATGCAAGCCCATGCCCACCAGAAAAATATAGTAGGCGACGAGCGCCGGCTTTCGGGTCCGGAGGTCGCTTCGCCGGAGGTAAATCAAGGCAATGAAGAGCGCCCAAGGGACGAGATAGAAAATCATCGTCACGTGATTGAACGCGGCAACCGCGAAATTGAGGCCGCCAAGGGCGCCAAGCCGGTTATCCTCCTCTTCCAAACCCCTGGCGACGAAGTACAGGCCAGACAGAATCAGGCATTGGCTCAGAATTTCGGAAACCGGGAAGTGGGAGAAGAAGATCTCCAAAGCGCCGAAAAGCATGACCAGGAATGTGATTGCGGCAGCGAGCGGACTCTGACGCAAAGACCAGGTCAGCAACGCCGCCGCCAGTACCGCCAGAATCCCAAATACGGGCATTATGTCCGAGGCATTGGCCTTGCCGAGAAGCCAAATGAAGCTCCCCATCCAAAGCGGGGTTAGCGGGTAGAATTGGGGATGAATTCGACCCGTCTCCTGGTCGAGGATCATGAACCCGCCGATATAACGCTCGCCTTCGTAGTCGCCCTCGTAGAAATCCCGATTGGGATTGGGATTGAGAATCAGGGCGGGTAGATAAGGCGCCTTCTGCTGTGCGGCGTCGGCCAGGATTCGGTCGGTGCGCGCGAGCGTGCCGTGCTCAGCGGCCCAGATGGCGACATTATAGTAGCTGCCTTGATCCTGACCGCCGTGGATGTGAGCACTGGTCGGATAACGCAGCCAGAGCCCGGCCGCCAGGAGCACGAGCAAGATCAGCAACGTTTTGAAGGCCCCGATCGGTCTCGGGACGATGCGATGTCGCAAAAAAAACAGACCCGCGGCAGCTAATGGCAAAGCCACGACGAGCGTCACTGCCGGCGTGAACATGCCGAAATAGACGCCGATCAGAAAAGCGATGGAGAACGACAGCACCAATAGGCTGGCAGCGATGAGCAAGGGGCCGATCGTATCGACCAGAGTAGAGACCGTCGCACCGAAGCGCGCGACCCAATCGGCGTATTGGTCTTCCGGATGGCGATCGTCGCCAATCGCGAGACCTGCCGAATCCCGCTCCTGGTCTCCCAATTTCGCGCCCACTTGGCCTACCCAATTCGACTGGCGAGCCGGCGATGCTATTACAGTTAGCTTATGTTGTCAGACACTTTTGGCCGCATCGCGATCGAGCCCACAAGACATCGCGGCAACCCATCCGATACGACAAAGACGAGGGGGCAACGCTTACCATATCGGCTGTGATCTGCTAAATCGACCGGCTAGAGCGCAACCTTCAAGGGGACGCTGGTGAAAATGGGCAAAAGGCTGATTGTCGTGATGCCGGCCTTCAACGAGGCCGACACCGTTGGCCCGATGATTCGATCGGTGCGCGCGGTCGGCGAAAAATTGACCGCTGACAATCTCACCCTCGCGATTGTCGTGGTCGACGACGGCTCGATCGACGACACCCGCGCCGCCGCGGAAGCCGCCGGCGCCGACGAAGTCGTCTCGCACCGGCGGCAAAGCGGGGTCGGCGCGGCAGTCCGGACCGCCTTGACCGTCGCCCGGGACCGGGGTGCCGATATCGTCGTCAAGCTCGACGCCGACGGCCAGCACGACCCCAACGACATCCCGGCGCTGATCGCGCCGATCCTCGGAGATTCGGCCGATGTCGTCTACGGCAGCCGGATCGAGGGCATCACCTACCGCATGCCGCTGATCCGCCGCGCCGGCAACAAATCGTTTTCCTGGCTCATGCGAACGCTGACCGGGTGGCCGGTCGAAGACAGCCAACCCGGAATCTTCGCGGTCAACTCCGCCTACCTGAGAAATTTCTCCCTTCCCGGCGACTACAACTACACTCAGCAGCTGCTGCTCGACGCCTACCACCGAGGCATGCGGTTTGCCCAGGCGCCGGTCACCTTTCACCGGCGCGCCGCCGGAACCTCATTCGTTTCGCTCCGCTATCCGTTCGTGGTCGGCCTCCAAATCCTGACCATGCTGGCCAGCGTCCGACCGATGCAGGTTTTCGCACCGATCGGCGCGTTCTTCCTCGCGATCGCGGCGATCGTCTTCGCTGTCGAGTTCGTCATTTGGCTGGCCGGCGGCCTGAACCGGCCCATCGAGCATGTCAATTTGGTTCTGGGGTCCTTCCTGTTCGGCGTCCAGACCCTATTCTTTGGGCTGCTTGCTCAAATGATTGTCAACCTTCGGAGACTGCTTGTTTCGGATCAGGACCGCGAAGTCATGAGCGCCGAACGAGTTGAACTTCCCGATCGCGGAACCGAGGACGATGCCGACCCCGAACGCGGTCCATGACCGACCGCCGGCAAACCGGCGCCAAGGCTCGTCTGTTGGCACCTTGAGATGGCCGCGACGATAGATGAATAGCCAAAACGAATCCGATACCGGCGGGGCGCCGGCGCGCAAATGGCGCCGCGCGGCGGTGTTACTTGTCGTCGGCGTTGCGATCCTGGTCTGGTTGCTCAGCCAAATTACGCTCGCCGATTTCCGCAATGCCTGGGCGCGCGTGGACTGGGCGGTCCTTGCCCTGGGCATCTCATTCAGCCTCTCCGCCACCCTGGTTCGAGCGTTGCGATTTGCCGTGTTATTCGAATCTCGCGGTAACCTGATACGGCTTTACGGGGTGTTCGCCCAGTGGCGCCTGGTAAACATGGTGCTGCCGTTCAAGATCGGCGAGGTCGCGGCCTTGGTCATGCTGAAGAAATATGGCTTCGCCGGGAGCATCGCCGAGGCCGCGCCGACGTGGATCGTCGTTCGCGTGTTTGACCTTCTCGCCATACTTGCCTGGTTCGGCGCCGTCCTCTTGATCGCCGGGCAGGAAATGTTGCGCGAGGTCGGAATGGAGGAAACGCCCGTAATTCTCGCGATCGCCGCCGTTCTCGCGGGACTCGGGCTGGTCTTCGCTTATGGCCTGACTGCCCTTGGGCCGTTCGGCCACGACAACACATCGTGGCTGGCCCAACGCGCACGCGCATTCCGGGACGGCGTCCACCGGATCAACAACACGCGGAGGATCGCAGCCTGCGGCATTCTTTCCATGCTCTTGTGGGGAATTGCGATCGCCGTTCCGACGATACTGCAATTTGCCTTCGAGGTGCCGCTAGCCGCGCTCGACTGCCTACTGATCTCTTTGATCGTTCTAGTCGCGTCGATGCTGCCGGTTCACGCACCGCTTTCTCTGGGGACGGGGGATTTGATTTGGGCCGGCGCCCTGATGCTGTTTGGCCTGCCGGAAACGGAGGCGATCGTTCTCGCGATATCCATTCGCCTTTCCTTGATCGCCCTGATCTGTCTTGAAGGCGGGATCGGAACCATGATCTTGCTCGGCCGACAGCCACCGCCCGCGCACCAAGGGACTGCGCCGGATGAATAAGGAAATGCCGCTGCCGACAAGATACATTCGGCCAACTCGACAGATCGAAATGCACAAGTCCAAGGACGCATGAATATTCTCGTGATCACGCGGGAAATTCCCCCGATCGGCGGGGGCGCCGGCCATGTGGCGCTTAACCTGGCAATCAATTTGGCCGAGCGCGGCCACGATATCGTGATCGTGACCATGCATTTCGGCGACTTACCGCCAGTCGAAACGCGAGGAAAAATCGTCATTCACCGGGTTCGTTGCGGCCGCAAGAACCAGGACAGCAGCTATCTGCTGGAAATGCTGCGGTTCCTGCGTCGCGCGCGGCCGCTTGTGCGCAAACTGCTCGCCGAGCACAACTGCGATCTCATCCACGCCCACGCGATCCTGCCCGATGGATTGATCGGGTCGGGCTTCGACGCGCCGTTGGTCATCACCGCTCATGGCTCTGATGTCCCCGGGTACAATCCGGACAATTTCGGCCTGGCACACAGAGTCATGGCACCGGTGTGGCAGCGCACGTTGTCACGGGCGGCGGCTTTGGTAACACCGTCGCGGTCGCTGGCCGACCTCGTTGAAAGCAAGCGGCCGAGCCAGCAGATAACGGTGATCCCGAATGGCATAGATGCGGAGACTTTTGCCGCCACCGAGAAGCAACGATCTTTCCTTATTTGCTCGCGCCTCGTCCGGCGCAAGAACTACCATTCGTTCCTCGAGGCGCTGCAGAAGTTGGACCTTCCGCAAACCGTTCATATTGTCGGCGACGGGCCCGAACTCGACGCGCTCAAAGCGATGGCCACCGCCTGCCCGCAACACAAGATCCAGTTCCACGGCTGGCTTGAGAACGGTTCGGCCGAGTGGCGGCGATTGTATGAACGCTGTCTTTTTTTCGTCTTTCCGAGCGATAACGAAAACTTCCCGATCAATCTGCTCGAGGCCCAACTCGCCGGAATGGTGGTGCTGGCCAGCCCAATTCCAGCCAACAAAGAAGTGCTTGGCGACAACGCCGTCTATCTCGACCGCCTGTCGCCGGGTTCGATCGCATCCCGGCTCGAGACGTTGATTTCCATGGAAGACGCGACCCTCGAAGAAATTGGCGCGCGCGCCCGATCGCGAGTCATTGGGGAATTTTCCTGGTCGTCGGTCACCGATCGCTATCTGACCCAATACGAGAAGGCGATCGCCCGAACCGCGACGGTGACAAGCTTATGAATGTCGTTCCGACATCTGTGTTTGTGGCGCGCCCGGTTCGGGCAAACAGGGGCGACATGGCCAGCCAAATGGGCCTGGTGTGTGGACTCGCACGCCAGGATATCGTGGATACGGTCTTTGTCTCCACCTATTACCCGGATCATTTCAAAGACATCGCGGATATCGTCACAGTGGCGCCCTCGTCGCTGCGCGGTTACACCATTTCGGCAGCGGAGCGGGCATTACTGCGCCGTAAGGCGCCGGTATTTTGGGGTGGCGGCGTCGACCTTCAGGATTCCGGGAGCACGGCCAAGCTCGCGCTCTTGCTCGTGCGGCTATGGTTGTTGAAGCGATACGGCTCGCACTTGGTTCTCGCCTGCCAAGGCGCGGGACCCGTTCGCAGCGGCATTGGCAAAGCGCTGACTCGGAAAATTCTATCGTTGGTCGATTGCTCCGTGGTTCGCGAGCGACGCGCCGGCTCGTTTCTCGAAAATGTGGCGCGTGTCTCGCCACGGCATGTCATTCAAGCCGCGGACGCGGCGCTGTTGCTACCGGCGCCAAATCCGGATTTCGGCACGAAATATCTGACCGAAAAAGGCCTCGATGTCTCCGCCCCGATCATTGGCGTCAACCTTCGGCGATGGTTTCATCAAAAGGGTGGCTGGCTCCCGACCGAGGTCCGGCGCCGGCGCAAGAAAGCGGAGCTGAGTGGGCGCATGAAGTGCCTGGTCGAGAACTTGGCGAAGTCGCTAAACAAACTTGCCGAATCCGGCATTCATCAGGTCGCCCTGGTGCCCATGTACCGTGCACAGCCGGAATATTGGGAGGACGATATCTTTCTCCTCGACTCGGTCCGTGCCTTGCTGAGCCCGCGCATCCGGTGTGCCATGGTCGATGCGGACCTGACTCCACATGAATTGCTTTCGATTTTCTCGGGTTTCGAATTCGTGATCGGCGTGCGACTGCATTCCACGATTTTGGCCCATGTCGCGGGCACGCCCGCGGTTCATATCTTTTACGAGGACAAGGGACCCGAGCATTTTCGACAGGTCGGCTCGGATAAGTTCCTGATCAGCATAGATTCCGCGAGCGGTCCCGCCGGTGACGCCGAAATCGATCAGTGTATCACGCTGCTCCGAGGCGGAATTGACGCGGCGCGCTCGCGTCTTCGTGACCGGGTCGCGAAATTGAGGAGCGAGACCGAGGCGGCCCTGCGAAAGTCGCTGGTCGAAAGACCTCGCGCCGGCGGCTCGGAATAGCAGTCCCAATGCCGTCGCCGCGCGATCTCGTCAATGTCTACTCGCCGAACCCTGCCTGGGGAGAACTGTTGGACTGGGCCGTTAGTGACTAATCCGCCCCCAACGCGGCCTCGATCACGGCGATGACAGCAGGCGCGGTGGGCTCGGTCGCGGTCGGGAACCAACCCGCCAGCCGCCCGTCGCGGTCGATCAGGATCTTGTGGAAATTCCACCGCGGCTCACCCGCCGGGCCGGTTTCGCCGGCCGCCCATTCATAGAGCGGGTGACGCTTGGCGCCTTTGACCCGCTGCTTGTCGAGCATCGGGAAGTCGATGCCGTAGGTCAGTTCGCAGAACTGTTTGATCTCACCGCTCGACCCCGGCTCCTGGGCGCCGAAATCGTTCGACGGCACGCCGAGGACGACCAGGCCGCGGTCGCGGTAGCGCTGCCAGATATCGCGCAGGCCGCCGTATTGATGGGTGTAGCCGCAGAACGAGGCGGTGTTGACGAGCAGCACCACCTTACCCTCGAACAGCGCCGGCGGCAGGTCACCGCCATCGAGCGCGGGCAGCGGCACGGCGCGCCAGTCAAGCGCTGTCGGCGCGGCGGCACCGGCGGTACCGGCGGCGGAGATGATCAGCAGCGCGGCGAGGAGTCGTTTCATCGCCGGCATTGTCCCCCGACTGCCGGGGCCTGGCAAGGTCCGCACCGAGGCCCCCGTCCACCTCTTGTTAACCTTGATCGGCGATCCTGCCGCCGACGGGATGGCGACCACAAGACAGCGGAAATCGGGCGATGTTCTACGATACGGACAAAATGTGGGAGAAGTGGGGACGCCGCGACGCCTATTACGGCGTGTTGGCCAACGAGCGTTATCGCGGTGCCCTGGACGACGACGCGCGCGGCGATTTCTTCGCCACCGGCGCGCGCCATTTCACCCAAATCGTCGACGATATCCACCACCATCTCGATGCCGGCTTCCGGCCCCGCGCCAGTCTCGATTTCGGCTGCGGCGTCGGACGCATCCTGATCCCCATCGCCGAGGCCAGCGATAGCTGCACCGGCGTCGACGTCTCGCCGGCGATGCTCGACGAGGCGGCCGCGAATTGCGACGACCGCGGCCTTGCCAACGTGACCTTGATCCGCTCCGACGACGACTTGTCGGCGGTCGATGGCGGCTATGATTTCATCCACTCCTACATCGTCTTCCAGCACATCCCGGTGCGCCGCGGTGAGCACATCTTCGACCGCTTGCTCGACCGGCTCGTGGCCGGTGGCGTCGCCGTCGTTCATTTCACCTATGCCCGCGAGGATTGGTTCAAGCAGGCGCTTTCGCCACTGCGCGGGTTGCCGCTGGCCCCCAACTGCCTCAATTTGATCAAGGGCAAGCCGTTCCTCGACCCGCCGATGGAGAGGAACGCCTACAGCCTCAACCGGCTGTTCGCCATCCTGCAGCGCCACGGCATGGTCCGCACCTACGTCAAATACACCAACCACAGTGGCTATCTCGGCGTCGTACTCTACGCCCAGAAGGACGCAGCCTAGCGGCACACATTCCTGATTCGACACGCCGCGGCGTGCGCGACCGGCGGGCATTCTCGCCGTGGTCAGCCGTCAGGCAGGGCCTGCGCGATCTGCAGGGCCAGGCAGCGTGAGCGGTAGGTCACATACTTGCCGGCCTTGATCATGGCGATCAGCGTCTCCGCGCGCTGGACACGCTTGGTGACGGCGTTGCTGAGGGCGACCCCCTTCGCCGCCTCGCGCCGGGTCCAGTGAACGAATTCGGCCAGACTCCGCGTCTGTACGGTGCCATGCAACAGGTTGTTGTGAAAGCAGGACAGCGCCGTACGGCCCTTCGGTCCGCGGTCGAGCTCGCGCGGCAGCCAGATCGCGACGCCGGATTTGCGGGCATAGAAGAGATCGCTGTCGAGGCCCTTGCTTGTCCGCCTTTCGACTCGCGCCTTCGCGATCGGCGCGTTGGCCAGATCGACCGCCTCGAAATGCGGGTTCCAGCCGGTCATCGCCTCGAGCGCGCGGTGGGTTTCGTCGCCGTCGACGACGGCGGCCAACGGGTCGACATCGGCGGCTTCGAGGACGGTCACGACGCTGAACGGCTGATCGCGCCCGGCATGCGACGCGAGACCGGCGAAATGCGTGCCGCGCAGGCGGTCCCGGATCGTGTTGCCGAGCACGTCGAGGGAGTAGCGCTTACCCGGCTCGTCGGCGAGCGTCAGCACCTGATCATGACGCAGCGTCATGGCGCGTTTCGTCGCCGCCATCAGGTCGAGCGCGAGATCGCGCAGGTTCAGGGTCAGCACCAGCGCCATGCCGTGGGGGAAATACAAGGCCGAGACCCGCATCTCGGTGAAGGCCTCCCCATCCGGGGAAGACCGGCTCACGTCTTCGCGCAGCGGCGCCAGGTTCTTCCACGCTTGATTGCCGTTGACGGCGGCGGGGCGCTTGTCCTCGAAATAGTGCCGCCAGAACCCGCGTCCGCTGTCCGGCGGACGCCAGGGCATGTCGAGCGCGTCCCCGATCGGATAGGGCTGCTGGCGGCGGTCGAACTCGTAAACGAAGTCGCCGCGGCGGCCGAGCCAGGCCAGCTCCGCCGCCGGTGCCGCGCCGTCGAGGAGGCCCGGGATGGTGTCGACCCAGACAAATGAGAGGCGAATATTGTTAAGTTTCGGCATGGCGTTATTGCGTTCGAACGCCATGATTCGTATCATAGTATCGACTCGATGTCCTACTGAGCGCTGTATCCGGCCCAGGATTGGGTTGAGCGAGAGCACTTGAAAAACTGAAGATGGTAGCACTCGTGTGAAGCGGTAGGCAGAAGCGACGATCTCCGTCGACGAGGCGCCGGTTGGGGTTACCCGCCGGCGCCTCTCCTTTTTAGGGGCTTTCCTCGACCAGTCGGCGGCGCCGGTTCAGACGTTCGATGTCGTCGGGCTTTTTCTGCACCGGGCCGTTGACCGCGCCGACCGTCGACCACGCCACATTCCACCACCCGCGGGCCAGGCCGTCGCTCAGGATGGATTGCGCCGCGGCGGCATCCACGTCGCCGTCCGTGGTGATGCGTTCGAGCGCGTTGTAGGCGTCACGCTGGTCCTCGGGCTTGTCGAAGCGATCCTTGATCGTGATCCGCATGGGCGGCGCCAGCCACAGCGTCTCGGCGCTCGACCACGGCGACAGGATGAAGAGCGCCTGATCTGCCGCGGTATTCTTCAGATGCGCCAGCGGGAGGTCGATCGCGCCGCCGGCGGCGGCCAGTTTCTGAACAATGTCGACCTCGCCGTCGCCGGCGACCGGCACCGTGCGGGCGAGTTCGGCGGCGGCCAGTTTGGCCCGTATGGCGGCCTGCAGACGCCACAGCCCGAAGGTCAGGATGCCGAGAACGATGGCCGCGCTGTAGACGTAGACCAGGTCGCGCAGGCCGTAGGAAATCAAGTAGTTGCGTTCGCCACCGGGCAGCAGCAGCCAGGTCAGCCACGGATAGGCGAAGGCGAAACCGAGCGACAGGGCGATGGCGACCGCCCAAAAATCGGCTTCCGTCGGCTTCAGGAAGAATTCGCCGGCCCCATCGGACGGGCGGACCGCCTGTAGAATCCGCCACGTGATGAGAAGGAGGAAGCCCGGCAGTAAGAGCAGCGAGGGCACGCCGAGAAGGTTCAACAACTCGGATTCGCCGAGCACGCCGATCTCGATCGCCTGGCTCGCGTTGAGCGCGCCGAGGGTGACGCCATCCGCGGCGACATGGGCCGTCGCCAACAGGGTGTATTTGCCGGGGACCACCTGCTCCCGCGGACAGACCAGGACCGGCACGACGATGGAACCGTGCGCCGCCAGGGTGCGCGGCGCGGCGGCGGCGGGCGGCGGGTCCCTTGGGCAGTCGGCGCGGTCCGGCCACAGATCGACGAAATCGGGCTTGAACCAGCGCATCTCCGTGACCTGCAGGTCGCGCGCGCGCTGGTTCTTCAGTACCACGTAGATCGTGCCCGGGCGCTCGCGCGACAGCACCGTGTCGTCGCCCTTGATTTCGATGGCGACCAGCGAGGCGACCGCGGTCGCCGGCGGGGCATCGATCTGCAACGTGGCATAGAGGTAGCGGCGGATCGGCGACTTGCCCTGCCGATGCTCGTTCATCACGACCTCGAAAACGACGTGGGCGGCCTTGGCCAACGGCCGCGTCGGTTTCAATTGCAGAATCCACAGATGCTCGTCATCGGCGGCCAGGGACGCGAGCTCGGCGGCCGCGGCGCCGCCTTCCACGGTGACTGCGATGCCGTCGTTGGAAAAGCTCGACAATCGAATGTCGCCGAGCGTCGCGCCGGCCGGCGCGCGCAGGCGCAGCCGCGCACCGATGTCCTCGGTCTCGACGGCGGTGGCCGTCGCGATGGTCGAAGGAATGAGTTCCAGGGTCGCGGCGGCGCCGGTCTCGGCCCGCGGCGCGGCGGCGCCAAGAAGGCACGCCACGGCAACGGCACAGAGCCGGAGCGCCGCGTGTGCTATGGCGCCCGGCCGCGACACCACGGCGGCCGCACCGAGCCTTCGACACCTTCTGCCCATTTCTGGCTTACCGTACATCGAACAACGACGTCCCCGTCTGTATTGAGCAAGGACCGGCCGGCATCTCCGAGTGATGAGGCTACGCGGCCTCCTTGCCGGCCTCAAGGGCGGATTTGGCGTTCGATTCTCGCTGTAGCCGCCGCGATCGGCGGGATCGGCACCGACCCGGGATCGCCGCCGGCGGCCGGCCTGAGGCGGTTGCTGGCGCCCGGCACGGCTGCTATTCCTTGCGCCGCCTTTGAACTGCCGCTGAATCATCGGAATCGTCTTGCCGACCCGCGCAACCCATCGCCCCCGCCGCATTTCCCGCCCCCGGCAGGACCGATAACGCCGTGCCGCCGGACTCGCCCCCGCCGATGCCGGTAAGGAGGTCGCTCGGCGACCGCTGCCGCCGGGCCCCGCTGCGCCTCGCCCTCGGCGCACTGATCGTCCTGTCGCTGTTCTTCTTGCTGTTCCCCGCGGTCGATTTCGCCGTCAGCGGCCTGTTCTACCACGGCAACGGCCAGTGGGAGAGATGGCAGGTCCTGGACGACATGCGCGCCGTCTATCGCTGGGTCCTCTATATCATCGCCGCCGGCCTGTTTGTGGTCTTCGTGCTCAAGGCGGCCCTGCCGGACAAGCCGGCGCTGCTGCCGCTGCGGATTCCCGCCTTCCTGCTGTCGAGCCTGCTGCTCGGGCCGATTCTCCTGGTCCACGCCCTCAAGGAGATTTGGGGCCGGGCGCGGCCGCGCGACATCGACGCCTTCGGTGGCGACCTGCCGTTCTCGCCGGCCTGGGTTCCGGTCGATCATTGCTCCTACAATTGCTCGTTCACCTCGGGCGAAGGGGCGGCGACCTTCTGGCTGATCGCCTTTGCCTTCGTCGTGCCGCCGGCGTGGCGCGCGGCGGCAATCGTGGTGGCGCTGGCCATCGCCGTGCCGATCTCGCTCAGCCGGGTGATGTTCGGCGCCCACTTTGCCAGCGACGTCGTGCTGTCGTGGGCGCTGACCCTGGTCGTCATCCTCCTATGCCGGCGGTTCTTCCTGACCACGCCGCAGGGTGCCCGTCGCGAGCGGGTGCTGGAAGATTTCCTGACGACAATCGGCACGGCGCTGCGCAAGGTCTTCGCGCGAAGGTAGGCGGGGACGGGCGACGACGGGTCGGGTCGCCGAAATTGTCGCCCAAGTGTCCGGAACGGACCGCCTCAGAATGGTGCCGCCTGTCAGACTCGAACTGACGACCCCCGCATTACGAATGCGATGCTCTACCAACTGAGCTAAGGCGGCCCCGGTGAGGCGGCGCGCACCTTACGCGCGGGCCCAGGCGCCGTCAACGGAATCGCCGGTCCGCCGCCGGCGCTGGAGAATGCCGCGGTTATCTCAGGCCGAAGCGGGCCTTTGGTCGGCCTGGTCGTCGTCGGCCGCGGGACGAACCTCGGCCTCGGCGCCATCGTCGACCGCGACACCGTCACCATCGCTGTCGTCACCGGACGCGTCCTCACCATCGCCGGCGCCATCGCCGCCGGCCGCCGCCGGCGGGGTCGGAACCGGCAGCGCCTTGGGCGGCGGGCCGGCGGAAATCGCCGCCATCCGCGCCGGGCTCCGCCAGTGCAGCGAATCGAAGCTCTCGCAATGGCCGCACAGCGCCTGCCAGCCGCCCGCCACGGTGCCGCAATGGTCGCAGATCCAGGCCGGATCGCCGACCGCATCGGCGGCCCGGGCGAGCCAATAGCGCGCCTTCTCGCTATCGCCGTGCTCCGCTTCCTCGAGTTCGGCGAGGAGCCGGAACGCCGAGACCGTCGGCGCAGTCTCCGCCGCCTTCGACAGGTGCGACCGCGCCTGGCCCCACAGCTTGGCCGCCATCGCCGCGCGGGCCAGCGCCAGATGGCTTTCGGCATGGTCGGGGTTGGTGGCGGCCAGCTTCTCGATGCGCTTGAGCTGTTTCAAGGGGTCGCCGTCGCCGCCCGCCTTGAGGTAGAGCGCGCCGGCTTCGGCGGTCGGCAGCACGCGCCAGCTGTCCTCGATGACACGCGACGCCTGGCGGTCGCGGCCGGCGGCGATCTCGCGCTCGGCGAGGGCGAGGGCGGCGGGGAGGAAGGCGCGGTCGGCGTCGCGCGCCTTGCGCAGCAACTTGTCGCCGTCGCCACCGGCGCGCGCGCGGCCCTGTTCGTAGAGGACGATGGCGCGGCGGCGGGCGAGCTCGGCGTCCTTGTAGACATGGCGCCGTCCGCACTCGCGCAGCACCTGTTCGGCGCGGTCCCACTCGCCGGCGCGGACCTCGAGATCGAACAGGCTGGTCAGCACCCATTCGGCGCGCGGGCGCAACTGATAGGCGCGGCGCGCGGCGGCCAGCGCGGAATCGATATCACCGTCGCGTTTGGCTTCGTTGAGCAGGCCGCGCAGGCCGAGGAACTCCATCTCCGGGCGCTCGAGCATGGCATCGAAATAGCGCCGCGCCGCGGTCGCGTCGCCGGCCAGTTGCGCCGCCTGGGCCGACAGCAGGAGGGTCAGCGGCGGCTCGTTGAGCAGCACCTCGGCGCGGTGGGATTGGCGCTGCGCTTCCGCCGCGTCGCCGGCGGCGACGGCGACCATGCCCTTGGTCAACGCCTCGTAGCCGCGGCGGCGGCGGCGGTCGTGGTGGCGCTGCTTCAGAACCTTGGGGCCGCGAACCAGAAAGCGCCAGAACCGATAGACCAGGGCGACGACCAGGGCGACGATCGCCACCGCGACCGCCAGCACCGCGACCGAAGTATCGATCTGATAGCCCTGCCAGGCGATCGACACCGCGCCCGGCTGATCGGCAAACCAGATCGCCGCGGCGGCGACCGCGGCCAGCAGGACCAGGAAAATGAAGGCGCGGATCATTGCGTCGCCGTGCCCGTACCGTCCACCGTCGCCGCGACGGCATCCTCGACCGCGTCGATGGCGTCGTCGACGGCGACGCGCGTACGCGCCCGATCGAGCCATGACGAAACCCCGGCGATGCCCAGCGGTTCGAGCACCGAAAGGGTAGCGATCGCGCGCGACAGGTCGCCGGCGGCCAGCGCTTCGCGCGTCGCGACCACGACGGCGCCCGGGTTGTCGGCCTCGGGCGGGCCGTCGATGCGGCGCACGGTGACGATGGTCTGCAGCCGGACCAGTACCGCCTCGACCCAATCCTTCGACGAGGAATCTTCGGGCGCGTCGAGTATCGTCGCGGCGACGGCGCCGAAATCCGCGCTTATCAGGCCCTTGCTCGGCACGCCGCTCGCCGCGTGGGCGGCCAGGGTGGCGAAGTCCGCCGCCAGATCGTCGGGCCGGCCCAGCGCCTGCTCGACGGCCGTCAATTCTGTGTCATAGGACTGCCCGGACTCGACCGCCCGGCGCAGGCGCGAGCCGTCGAACATCAGGCGGATGTCGGCCGCCGGCGTCACGGTGCCGGTGGCGCCGGCCAGATTGCCGATCTCCTTGCGCAACGCCGCCACCTGCTGTTCGAGGTCATCGAGCTTCTGCTCGAGCGGCGCCAGCGAAGGTTGCGGCCGCTGTTCGAGCTCGGTGATTTTGTCCTGGAGCGCGTCGATCCGCGCCGCCACGCCGTCGTCACCCTCGGTTGCCGGTTCCGACGATTGGGCGTCGTCCGCAGCGCCGTCGGTGGCGCCCGACGCTGCCGCTTCCGGCTCGGCCATCGGCGGTTCCGCGGGCGTGGCATCGGCGCTGTCATCGGCCTCCGATTCGGCCTCGGCCGGGGTATCGTCCGCCGCCGCTTCGACGGCTTCGGCTTGGTCGGGCTTCGCGGTCTCGGCTTCCGCCATCGCCGGCTCGTCGGATGTCGTGTCGGTGGTGGTCGTGTCGGTGGTGGTTGTGTCGGTGGTTGCCGTGTCGGCGGATGTCGTGGCGGCGGACTCCGCGCTTTCGGACGCATTATCGTCGGACGCATCGTCCGCCGTCGCAGACTCGGCCGTCGCCGTGCCCTCGGCCGGGGTCGGATCGGTGTCGGCCTGGGCGACCTGCAGATCGGCGGGGCTCGGCTCGCTCGCATCGGCGGTCGACGTCGCGCCGGCAATCGGCGTCGTCGTGGCGGCGGTCGATCCGCCCTCCGCGCCGGAGCTGATCGCCGTCCGCGCCGGTTCCGGTTCGAACAGGCCAGCACGGTCGGCGACCACGGCGACCGCCACGGCGATAACGATAATCGCCGCCATCAGCCACATCCCGCCGCGGCGGCTCTTGGCGCGCGGCGACGGCGGCGGCATGACCTCTGCCTCGGGCCCCGCGATTTCCGTCGCGTCGCCGGCGGCCGCGGCCTCTTCACTATCGGCCTCCGGGCTATCGGCCTCTGGACTATCGGCCTCTGGGCTATCGGTCTCTGGGCTATCGGCCGGGGCGGGATCCGACGCAGCGTCTCCGCTCATGGCGTCGAGGTCGGCCGCATCGATCTCGATGCCGTGACTGCGCGCGGCCTCCTCGATCTCGGCGCGGCGGGCGGGCGGAATCCGATCCCGGTCCTGCCAGCCCCGTATCGTCGCCGCCGCGACCCCGAGCTTGGCCGCCATCGATCGGTCGCCGCCAAAGCCCGCGATGATGCGCTGGGTCGCCGACTCGGCGCCGTCGGGGGCGCCGGATTCAGTGTCGTCGGTCATCGTATCGTCTCCACGAACGCCGGCCGTGGCCGGTTCGAGCAAATCCAGCAGCGCCGCCTGGGTCGGCTCCCGGGCAACCGAGATCCCGGCCCACGGGCGACCGCCGACTTCCGCCGCGACGGCGGCGCTGAGACAATAGGCCCGAAGGCACCGATACGGCGCGGTGAAATCCCCATGATCCAAGAGACTATCAAAGGTCTTGGCCGAGCGGGGAGAGAAAAATAACACGCCGTCCACGGCGCCATCGGCGATGGCGTCGCGCGCGGCATCGGAAAACGCCGTCGCGGCGGTGGTGCGGTAGACCACTTGGCGTTCGACCCGGTAACCGTCGGCGCCGAGCATCGCCGCCAGATCGCCGGCGACGGCGCTGCCCGCGACATGAACCAGGACGCCGCCGTCGGGGCTCACCCGGTCCCGGATCAGGTCCGCCAAGGTCGCGACATCGCCGCCGGCGCTATGGATCTCGCTGAACCCGGCATCGCGCGCGCACCGCGCGGTGGCGTCACCGACGGCGTAGACGGGCAGCGCCCGTTCCGGCGTCAGCCGGGCGCAGGCCCGAACGCCGTTGGCGCTGGTGAAGACCAGCGCCTGGGCACCGGATAGGTCGATTTCAGCGCCGGCCACCGCCTCGACCCGCAACATCGGCTCGATCAGCGTTTCGACGCCCTTGGCCGCCAGCGCCTCGGCCACGGGCGCGGCGTCGATCTCGGGCCGGGTGATCAGGATCCGCATCGGTTCACGCCATACCGGTCAGAAAATCGGCGCCCGATTGCGCCAGCAGGCGGTCGGCCACATCGCGGCCCAAACCCTCGGGATCGCCCGCCGGACCGCTCGCCGCCGCCCGGTAGACGGCGCTGCCGTCGGGCCGCGCGATCAGGCCGCCGAGTCGAAGCGTGTCGCCGTCGCATTCGGCGAGCCCGGCGATCGGCGTCCGGCACGATCCGTCGAGCACCGCCAGCATGGCGCGCTCCGCCGTCACCCGGAGGAGGGCCTCGGCGTCGCCGATGACCGCGACCAAGTCGTCGATGCGGGCATCGCCGACGCGATGCTCGATGCCGATCGCACCCTGGCCGACCGCGGGCAGCATTTCTTCCGGCGCCAGCACCGCCGCCGGCGCGTCGGCGAGACCGAGCCGCTGCAAACCGGCGAGGGCCAGGATGGTGGCGTCGACGTCGCCGCGTTCCAGCTTTTCGAGGCGGGTCGGCACATTGCCGCGAATCAGCACGATATCGAGGTCCGGCCGCCGCGCCAACAGCTGGGCCCGGCGGCGCAGCGACGCGGTGCCGACGACCGCCCCGCGCGGCAGATCGTCGATGGTGCGCGCCTGCTTGGAGATCAAGGCATCGCGCGGATCTTCGCGCGGCAACATGACGGTGATGGCCAAACCGTCGGGCAGCCAGGTCTCGACGTCCTTCATCGAATGCACGGCGAGGTCGATCCGCCGATCGAGGAGTGCCGCTTCGATCTCCTTGGCGAACAAGCCCTTACCGCCGATTTCCGCCAGCGGGCGATCGGTGACGCGGTCGCCGGTGGTGCGGATGATTTCGATTTCGATCGCGCCTTCGGCGGCGAGCTCGGGATGGGCCGCGGCCAGCGCGGCGCGGACTTGTTCAGTCTGAACCAGCGCCAATTGGCTGCCCCTGGTGCCGATGCGGATTGCAGGTGTCGCCGTCATCCCGAACCTGTACCGCGTGCGCTATCGGCGCGCAAAGGGGAATCGGGCTGGCGGCCCGCGACCAGGCGGCCTATATCGGGGCCATGATCGTGCTCGGTATCGAGACCAGTTGCGACGAGACGGCGGCGGCGGTGGTCGGCGACGACCGGCGCATCCTGGCCGAACGCATCCTGTCGCAGCTCGACGAACATCGGCCCTATGGCGGCGTGGTGCCGGAAATCGCCGCGCGCAGCCATCTCGACCATCTCGATTCGCTGATCCGCGACACCATGGCGGCGGCGGAGCTCGGTTTCGCCGATCTCGACGGCATCGCCGCCACCGCCGGCCCCGGATTGATCGGCGGTGTCATGGTCGGATTGATGACGGCCAAAGCCATCGCCGCCGTGCACGACTTGCCCTTCGCCGCCGTCAATCACCTCGAGGGCCATGCCCTGACCGTGCGGCTTACCGACGACGTCGCCTTTCCCTACCTGCTGCTCCTGGTCTCCGGCGGTCATTGCCAATTCGTCGTCGTCGAAGGCGTCGGCGACTACCAGCGCCTCGGCACCACCATCGACGATGCCGCCGGCGAGGCGTTCGACAAGGTGGCCAAGATGGTCGGCCTCGACTATCCCGGCGGACCCGCCGTCGAGGCGGCGGCAAAGGGTGGCGATGCCGCGCGTTTCGCCCTGCCGCGACCGCTGGCCGGGCGGCCGGGCTGCGACTTTTCCTTTTCCGGGCTCAAGACCGCGGTCCATCACGCGGTCGCCGCCTTGCCCCCCGGCCCGCTCGACACCCGCGACCGGGCCGATCTGTGCGCCAGTTTCCAGGCCGCGGTCGCCGATACCGTGGCCGACCGCGCGCGCAATGCGATCACGCGGTATCGCGAGGAAGTACCGGCCGGCGACACCCTGGTCGTCGCCGGCGGGGTCGCCGCCAACGCTTATCTCCGCGCCCGCCTGAAGGGGGTCGCCGAGGCCCACGGGCTCGCCCTGGTCGCCCCGCCGCCGGCGATGTGCACCGATAACGCGGCGATGATCGCGTGGGCCGGGATCGAGCGTTTGCGGCTCGGTCTCAGCGATCCCTTCGATGCCGCCGCGCGGCCGCGCTGGCCGCTCGGCCAAAGCCCGGGCGCATCGCGCTGAAACGGGACCTCCTGCGCGCGTTGATTTCGTCTCGAAACTCGCGCAGGATATGCGGTTCAAACGAAACCAACCGCAATGACGGGGAGGGGACACACCATGATCGTACGCATACTGATTATCCTGGGTGTGGTGGCGCTGCTCGGCGCATGCTCGCCGAAGCAGGACACCGGCAATTGGTACTGCGATCGCATGCCCGAGGACAGTTTCTGTACCGGATCGAAGAATCCGAACCTGTTCGAGTAGTCGGGCGCGACGGCGCTTGTTCTTGGCGTCCACACAGCACGGATTGCGCCGACCGACCTAGTCGGCGGCGGCCGATGGCGGGCCGGCGCAGCGGAACCCGACCATGTCGAGACCGATATCGGGCGGGTTCGGGTGGCGGTAGCTGACGCGGAGGCAATAGGGGTTGTTGCCCCAACCGCCGCCGCGGAGCGCCACATTCCCGGGCCGGCCCGGGAACGCGCTGCTGGTCCATTCCCAGACATTGCCGGCCATGTCGTAGAGGCCGAACGGCGACCGTCCGGCCGGGTAATGCCCGACCGGCGCCGTGCGCGCAAAGCCGTCGCCGTCGTCGCTGGCGCAGCACCCGACGGTGCCGAAATTCGCGCGCGCGCTCGGCTGGTCCGGCGGCTCCATGCCCCACGGATAGCGCCGGCCGTCGTCGCCACGGGCGGCGAACTCCCATTCCGCGTCGCTCGGCAGGCGCAGGCCGTAATGGGCACAGAACGCCGCCGCATCGCGCGCCGACACCTGAAGCACCGGATGATCGTCGCCCCCCGCGATGGTGCTGCCGGGGCCATGCGGTCGGCGCCACGCCGCCCCCTCGACCAGCCGCCAACGGTCGGTCCAGACGTAACCGGCGCCGCGCCGCTCGGCGTCGGTGAGGTGGCCGGTGGCGGCGGCAAAAGCGGCGAAATCGCGGTTGGTCACCTCGTAAACCATGATCCGAAACGGCGCCACGGTGACCGCTTTGGGGGCCTCGTTGGTATCGCCGTCGGCGTCGCCCTGGATGAACGCGCCACCGGCGATGTCCGCCAGTTCGAACGGTGCCGCGGCGACGGGCACCGCGACGGCGATGAGCCACGCGCTCAGAATTGCCGCGCCCGAAGCGCGGACTTTCACCGGGGCGACGCGGACAGGTTTTGTCGAATAAGGCATCTCTCGCCAGTCCGGGATTGGCCTTGTCTGTGGCCGCGCCCTATTATGCGGCGACAGAGAGGGGACCGGAAGTCATGAAGCGCGTATCGATCATCGGCGGCGGGGCGTGGGGTACGGCATTGGCCGGCGTCGCCGCGCGGCCCGACCGCGAAGTCATGCTGTGGGCCCGCGAGCCCGAGGTCGTGGCCGCGATCAACGGCGATCACGTCAACGCCGTCTATCTGCCCGATGTCAAAATCGATTCCTCGGTCGCGGCGAGCACCGATCTCGGCCGCGTGCTGGCCCGGACCGAGTGCGTCTTGCTGGCCACCCCGGCGCAGTTCCTGCGCGCCGTGGCCCTGGAAATGCGCCCGGTCCTGCCCGCCGGCACACCGGTCGTCATCTGCGCCAAGGGCATCGAGAAAAACAGCTGCGCGCTGATGAGCGAGGCCGCCGCCGAGGCCATGCCGGGCGCCCGCATCGCGATCCTATCGGGGCCGACATTCGCCGCCGAGGTCGCCGCGGGCTTGCCGACGGCGGTGACCCTCGCCGCCGAGGACACGACCCTCGGTCGGGCCCTGATCGAGGCCCTCGGCACGCCCCGTTTCCGCCCCTACCACACCGACGACATCGTCGGCACCCAGATCGGCGGCGCGGTAAAGAACGTGCTGGCGATCGGCTGCGGCATCGTCGCCGGGCGCGAGCTCGGCGATAACGCGCGGGCCGCGCTGATCACCCGCGGCTTGGCCGAGATGGTGCGGCTGGGCATCGCCAAGGGCGGCCGCGCCGAGACCCTGATGGGGTTGTCGGGGCTGGGCGACCTGACGCTGACCTGCAACGGCATGCAGTCGCGCAACATGACGCTCGGTATCGAGCTCGGCCGGGGCACGTCGCTCGACGACGTGCTGGCCGGCCGCAAATCGGTCGCCGAGGGCGTCGCCTCGGCGGCATCGGTCGACGCCCTGGCGCGCCGGGTCGACGTCGACATGCCGATCGTCGCCGCGGTCAACGCCATCCTCCACCACGGGGCGGATATCGCCGACGTCATCCGCGCCCTCCTCGCCCGTCCCTTCCGCGGCGAGGGGCTGGGTGCGTAATCTCGGCGGCGGTAGCGCCTGCGATTGAGATTTTGAGGACGCAATCGACCCAGAGGAAACGTCGAATGAGCTAAGCGCAATTGTCCGCTTCTGAACCCAAAAGCGGGCATTGGCAGGTAAACGATAATACGGCCGCTTCTAGCCAACAGCTGAAACCCCGTGTGGCACGAGCAAGCTACCAAACAGACCTATCGCGCCGTCGGGATTGCCTCCGAACCGATTGCCAGCGAACACTGGCTGCAGGTGCCCGATACCACCGTCTTCAGCGTCGATCCGGACGTGCGCCTGCGGATCAAGCCGCAGGTCCCGGCAACGGTAGGCGAGATTTGAGGCGCCCGGCTGCGGGCGAAGGCCCACGCTGACTACTTGTGACGGAAGATGATGCGGCCCTTGGTCAGGTCGTAGGGCGTCATTTCGACGTCGACTTGGTCGCCAACCATGACGCGGATGCGAAACTTCCGCATCTTTCCTTTGGGCTGCGCAATGATCTCGTGGTCGTTTTCGAGCCTGACTCTGAACATCGCGTTCGGTAGCTTCTCGACAACCGTACCAGAGAACTCCAACAGTTCCTCTTTCAGGACTCATCCTCCGTGTGAGGTTGAATCGGCCAATCGTGACCGGTCAGGCCGCCCGGACCGGGCGGCCTTTTCCAACCGCAGGTTAGGCCGTTTGAAGATTAACCGCCTTCGGGCCTCGCTCATCCTGGTCGGTCTCGAAGCTCACTTTCGCCCCTTCGGCCAGGTTGTCGAGGCCGGCGCGCTCGACCGCGGAGATATGTACGAAAACGTCCTTTGTTCCGTCATCCGGCGAGATAAAGCCGAATCCCCGGGCTGAATTGAAGAATTTTACAGTTCCAGTCGTCATGTTTCAGTATTCCCATAATAATATTTCCCCCGAAGCACCTTGCTTCGGTGGGGTGATAGCCTTCCCAGAGTTTAGGAGAGTCGTTCTTGGACTCGGCGAGGCCAAACGAGGTCCGCTAAGTCTGATAAATAGCCTTCACAAATAGATAGATGGTGTCGGGAGGACCTTTTGGCAAGGTATTTCGGGGTTCTCGCGCCGCCCCGTCGTCGTCAATCGAGGGGGAGAAACGGGAAGCGGCGTCATAACCGGACCTAATCCGTGTTTTGCGCGGATGTCCGGTTTGCGATCTCACGGTGGACATCACGGGAACCCTGGCTAACGACCGCTTCCGGCCGATCTTGGGAATTCGGATTCAAACCGTGACTCCTGCCGCGCGCCGGGCCGCCCACGCCGCGTAGAAAACGCGAGCGGCCCCCGTTCCACCGCGACGGATAATGCGCTAGGCTGATCGTCGATCGCGGCCGTGAAGGGGGCCGGATCGATCGGGGGACACGACGATGCTTTTTGCCATTTCTTGTATCGACAAGCCCGACAGTGGCCACATCCGGGCGCAGAACCGGGACGCCCACCTCGCCTATCTGCGCGACCACGGCGACCAGTTGATGGCCGCCGGTCCCTACATCAGCGAATCGGGCGACGGCATGACCGGCAGCCTGTTGATCCTCCAGTTTCCCGACCGCAGTTCGGCCGAGGCGTTCGCCGCCAACGACCCCTATGCCCTGGCCGGCCTGTTCGAGCGGGTGTCGATACGGCACTGGAAAAAAGTCCTGCCGGTGGAGTGAGCATGGCCTATTGGTTGTTCAAGTCGGAGCCCGGCGCGTGGTCCTGGGACGACCAGGTCGAAGCCGGGTCGGCGGAGTGGGACGGCGTCCGCAATTACCAGGCGGCCAACAACATGAAGGCGATGAAGATCGGCGACCGCGGCTTTTTCTACCACTCGGTCGACGCCAAACAGATCGTCGGCATCGTCGAGGTGGTCAGGGAGTACTACCCCGACCCGACCGACGCCAGCGGCCGCTTCGGCATGGTCGACGTCAAGGCGGTCAAGCCGGTCAATAAACCGGTCACGCTGAAACAGATCAAGGACGAGCCGCGGCTGTCGGACCTCGCCCTGGTGCGCCAATCGCGCCTGTCCGTGGTGCCGGTGGGGCCGGCCGAGTGGAAACTCATCTGCGCCATGGCGGCGACCAAGCCGTGACCCGGGCCCCGATCGGGACGCCGCTCTGCCACATCGACGATATCCCCGATCCGGGCGGCCGCGGCTTCACCTTTGGCGCCGGCACCGAACGGTGGGAGGTGTTCGTCATCCGGCGCGGCGGCGAGGTGCACGCCTATGAGAACACCTGCCCCCATACCGGGACGCCGCTCGAGACCCTGCCCGACCGCTTCCTCACCGCCGACCAATCATTGATCCTGTGCTCGACCCACGGCGCCCGCTTTCGTATCGACGACGGCTATTGCGTCGCCGGACCCTGCGAAGGCCGGCGCCTGACCCCGGTCGCGGTCGACCTCGCCGCGACGGGCCAACTATCCCTCGACGAGCCCGGCAACTAGTCCTCGCGCATTCGGTCCGCGTCGTCCCGCCAATCAAGTCTCAACGGGGAAAGCTCCGGCGGCCCTCCCCGGACGTCACGGGCGTGGCGGCGAAGCGCCTATTGGTTGACCCGCGCCTGGACATCGACGCGGATATCCTGCGCCATTTTCTTAATCTGCTGCATGCCTTTGCGGACACGGCGACCGGCCGCCTTGTTGCCTTTCTCGTAGAAGGCATCGAAATCGGCTTCCAGGCTCATAACCAGATCGCGAATCTCATCAAACCTCGACATCTCGGCTTCTCCGTTCGGTTGTTTGGCGGGCAGATCCCCATGCGGCAGGATGGCCATCATACCGCGTTAGCCTTCGCAGGTCGCGTGTCTCCGACGCCCTCGATTTCGACCCGCCGTCCCTCGGGACGGCTAGGGTCAATGTGTCCGCGTATACTCACTCGCCGCTGGTGTTCGAGCGGCGGCGCCCGATAATGGCTGCCGTCACGGTATTTCGGTAACGGCGGTCACAGGAAACGGTTCGACACCTTGGCTTCAGGTCCCGAATTGCGTATCGCGGTTTTTCGCGGCGACGGTATCGGCGCCGAGGTCGTCGACGCCTGTATCGCCGTTCTCGAGGCGTTACAGCGGCGGGTCGGCGGGTTCCGGCTGTCGTTCGACCATCTCGACGCCGGCGCCCGCTACTATCGCGAAACCGGGACCGACATCGCCGACGAGACGGTGGCCGAGGCGGGCCGCGCCGAGGCCATCCTGCTCGGCGCCATGGGCGACCCCGAGATCCGCCACGCCGACGGGACCGAAATCATGCCCCACCTGATGTTTCGCGAGGTGTTTGGGCTCTATGCCGGGGTCCGGCCGGTCACGGCCTATCCCAATACGCCGCGCCGGCTCCGCGACGAACGCGCCGGGGAAATCGACATGGTGATCCTGCGCGAGTCGACCGAGGGCCTGTTTCATACCCAGGGACGGGGCCAGGTCATCGACGACCGCGAGGCGCGCGAGACCCTGTTGATCACCCGCGAGACCTCGGAGAAGCTGTTCGACTTCGCGTTTCGCCTCGCCGAACGCCGCAAGACGCGCGGCGGCAAGGCGTTGGTGACCTGCGTCGACAAGGCCAATGTCTTTCGCGCCTTTGCCTTCTTTCGCAAGATTTTCGACGAGCGCGCGGCGCGTTTTCCCGAAATCGCCACCGGCTACAGCTATGTCGACGCCCAAGCGCTGGATTTCATCCGCCGGCCGTGGGACTTCGACGTCTTGGTGACGGAGAACATGTTCGGCGACATTCTGTCCGATCTCGCCGGCGGCCTGGTCGGCGGCATGGGGATGGCGGCATGCGCCGAAATCGGCGATCGGCACGCCCTGTTCCAGCCCGCTCACGGCAGCGCCCCCGACATCGCCGGGCAGGGCACCGCCAACCCGATGGCGGCGATCCTGTCGGGCGGCCTGATGCTCGATCATCTCGGTGACCGCCACGGCATCGAAAACCTGTCCGACGCGGCACGATTGCTCGACGAGGCGGTCCAGTCCGGTTTCGCGAATGGCCGTTTCCTGCCCGTCGAGTTCGGCGGACCCGACGGGACGGTCGCGGTGACGCGGGCGCTGATCGAGATCGTCACCGAGGGGATCGCCGCGCCGACCACGGTGGCGGCGGACGGTTGAGCCGCGTCCGCGGGTGTTGGTTTTGCACCGAGGTGCGACGAATCGCTCGCCGGCGCCGCTTTGACAAGTGCTCGGGACTCCGCAATATTGCGTCGAGTTTCGGCCCGCTGCGGCGCTGGGCCCTCGACAACGACACCCGACCGACAAGGGGAGACAGGCGATGAGCGAAGACATCGTTGTACCGGTTCCGCAGGAATGGGCCGAGAAGGCGTGGGCGGACAACGCGAAATACCTCGAAATGTACGAGCGGTCGGTCGCCGACCCTGAAGGTTTCTGGGGCGAACACGGCACCCGATTAGATTGGATAAGGCCCTACAGTCAGGTCAAGGACGTGTCCTTTGAGGGCGACGTTCATATCAAGTGGTATGCGGATGGTACCCTGAACGCCGCCGCCAATTGCCTCGACCGGCACCTGGCGCGGCGCGGCGACCAGACCGCGATCATCTGGGAAGGCGATGATCCCGGCGACGACAAGCACATCACCTACCGCGAGCTCCACGAAGAAGTGTGCCGGTTTGCCAATGGCCTGAAATCGATCGGCGCCAAGAAAGGCGACCGCATCACGATCTATATGCCGATGATCCCCGAGGCCGCGGTGGCGATGCTCGCCTGTGCCCGCATCGGCGCCGTCCATTCGGTCGTCTTCGGCGGATTTTCCCCTGATTCGCTGGCCGGACGCATCCAGGATTGCGATTCCAATATCGTCATCACAGCCGACGAAGGCATCCGCGGCGGCCGACCGATCCCGCTCAAGGTCAATACCGACAAAGCGCTCGAATCGTGCCCGACCATCGAAAAGGCGGTGATCGTCAAGCGCACCGGCGGCGCCATCGATTGGCAGGAGGGGCGCGACGTTTGGTACCATGACCTCGTCGACGCCGCGTCCGCCGACTGCCCGCCGGAAGAGATGAACGCCGAGGATCCGCTGTTCATCCTCTACACGTCGGGCTCGACCGGAAAGCCGAAAGGGGTGCTCCACACCACCGGCGGCTACATGGTCTATACGTCGATGACCCACCAATACGTCTTCGACTACCACGACGGCGACGTCTATTGGTGCACCGCCGATGTTGGCTGGGTCACCGGCCACAGCTACATTGTCTATGGGCCCCTGGCCAACGGCGCCATTTCGGTGATGTTCGAGGGCGTGCCCAATTACCCCGACGCGTCGCGATTCTGGCAGGTCTGCGACAAGCACGGGATCAACACGTTCTATACCGCGCCAACGGCGATCCGCGCGTTGATGCGGGAAGGCGACGAACCGGTCAAGAAGACCGACCGCTCCTCGCTGCGCCTGCTGGGCACGGTCGGCGAACCGATCAACCCCGAGGCATGGCAATGGTATTACAACGTCGTCGGCGACGGACGCTGTCCGATCGTCGACACCTGGTGGCAGACCGAAACCGGCGGCATCCTGATCACGCCCTTGCCCGGCGCGATCGATTTGAAGCCGGGCTCGGCGACGCGGCCGTTCTTCGGCATCGAGCCCGAGATCGTCGACGCCGACGGCAAAGTCATCGACGGCGCCGCCGAGGGCAATTTGTGCATCGCCGATTCATGGCCGGGGCAGATGCGCACCGTCTTCCGCGACCACGAACGTTTCATCCAGACCTATTTCTCGGCCTACAAGGGCAAGTATTTCACCGGCGACGGTTGCCGCCGCGATGGCGACGGTTATTACTGGATCACCGGCCGCGTCGACGACGTCATCAATGTCTCCGGCCATCGCATGGGCACGGCGGAAGTCGAAAGCGCGCTGGTCGCCCATGAGGGCGTCGCCGAGGCGGCGGTGGTCGGCGCGCCGCACGACATCAAGGGCCAGGGCATCTATGCCTATGTCACCTTGAATATCGGCGAGGAACCGTCGGACGAACTCAAGAAGGAGTTGGTTCTGTGGGTGCGCAAGGAGATCGGGCCCATCGCCTCGCCGGACTGGCTGCAATGGGCGCCCGGGCTGCCCAAGACCCGGTCGGGAAAGATCATGCGCCGGATCCTGCGCAAGATCGCCGAGGACGATTTCTCGAATCTCGGCGACACCTCGACCTTGGCCGATCCCAGCGTCGTCGACGATTTGATCGAGAACCGCCAGAACCGCGGCTAGCTTGGATTTCTCAGACACGAAAACGGCGGGACCAAATGGTCCCGCCGTTTTTCGATTACAAAAGAACCGATCCTAGACCGCGGCCGCCGCGAGTTCCGTCATGAACTCCGAATCGTCGGCCCAGTCCTGTAGCGATTCGCGGATGCGCAGGGCCGTTTCCAGCGCCCGCCGGCCGTCGTCGCCCGACACCAGCGGCGTGTTGCCCTGGCGCACGCAATCGACGAAGGACTCGATTTCCCGATACAGGCTATCGCCGTCCTCGCCGCTCTCGTCATAGGATTCGACCGGCGCCAGATGTCCGGTACGATTGATCCCGGCCTTGGTGAAGGTGCGGTTGAGGAAGTCGACGGCGATATGGGCATCGCGTTGGAACAGCCGCATCGACCGTTCCGTCTTCAGGCTGATCCGGCTGGCGGTGATGTTGGCGATGCAGCCGTCGGTGAAATGGATACGCGCCACGGCTATATCCTCGACCGGGGACAGCACCGGCACACCGACCGCGTCGATTTTCTCGACCGGACCCTTGACCAGGTTGAGGACCAGGTCGATGTCGTGGATCATCATGTCGAGGATGACGCTGACATGGGGCTCGCGGGTGCCGTAGGGCGCGGTGCGAACGCATTCGACGAAGAGCGGACTGTCGATATGCCCGTCGAGCGCGAGGCGCACCGGGCTGAACCGCTCGAGATGGCCGACCTGAAGGACCAGGCTCTTCTCGTGCGCGATATCGATCAGCCGGTCGGCCTCGTCCAAGGTGACGGCCATCGGCTTTTCGACAAGAACGTTGATTCCGTTTTCCAGACAGTCATGGGCGATCTCGAAATGGGCGTTGGTCGACGCCGAAATGCTGACCGCATCGACGCGGCCGAAGAGATCGCGATAGTCGGTTAGCGCTTCGACATCGTATTGCCGCGCCGTTTCCCGAGCGCGGTCCGAGCAGATATCGACAACTCCGACAAAGTCCGTATTTTTTAGTCTGGCATGTTTTTCCGCATGGTAGCGGCCGAAATGACCAACTCCGACCACTGCCGTTCTAACGGTCGCCATGGACACTCCCCTTATCCCCCTCCACCTGCCGACACACCCGGTCAGGCTTCGTTATAATATTGTAACTCTAGCTCGCCAAATCCGTTGCAACAAGCCCCTCTCGCCCTCGGGGCATCAAAATTTGTAACGAATTTTCACGGCTCCGCACCTCATACTCATTGCCGCCCGGCAGGTTTGTCGATCAAAAATCGACGCAGCGCCCATCCCGTTCCCAATCGCCGTACCGGGTCGGCTCGGGCCCTTTCGGCCCCCCGACCTCTTCGATGGCGCCCGGCGACGGCGTCGACGGGCTTGTATCAGTGGTATCCCGCCGCTCCGAGAGCGGTTCGTCGACGACGGAAATAGGGCGTTTCTTGCCGGACATGGCGATCATTGTAGGACCTAATGGGGGTTCCGCCAAGCCTTGAAGGGCCGCCCTTGCCCCCTATTTCTAAGGCGTTGTAGAGGATATGCCGTGAACTATCTCAGGACAGCGATTCTTTTGGCCGGTCTGACCGGCTTGTTTCTAGCCATCGGATTTCTGCTCGGCGGCGAGATCGGGCTTGTCATCGCACTGGTCGCCGCCATCGGCATGAACGGCTTCGCCTACTGGAATTCCGACAAGATGGTCCTGCGGATGTATGGCGCGCGCCAGGTCGACGAACGCTCGGCGCCGGCGCTCTACGGACTGGTCACCACGCTGGCCGACCAGGCGGAGCTGCCGATGCCGAAGGTCTTCATCATCGAGAATGACCAGCCCAATGCCTTTGCCACCGGCCGCAATCCGGAGAATGCGTCGGTCGCCGCCACCACCGGTTTGGTGCGCAACCTGTCGCAGGTCGAGGTCGCCGGGGTCATGGCGCACGAGCTGGCTCACGTGAAGAACCGCGACACTCTGACCATGACGATCACCGCGACCATCGCCGGCGCGATCGGGCTGTTGGCCAACTTCGCCCTGTTTTTCGGCGGCAGCAGCCGCAACAACGCGCTCGGCATCGTCGGCGCCCTGCTGATCATGATCCTGGCCCCGCTGGCGGCGATGATCGTGCAAATGGCCATCTCGCGGGCCCGGGAATACGAGGCCGACCGCATCGGGGCGGAGATCTGCGGCCATCCGTTATGGCTCGCGTCCGCGTTGGAGAAATTGCAGCAAAGCGCGTCGCGGATCGACAATCCGGCGGCCGAGGACAATCCGGCGACGGCGCATATGTTCATCGTCAACCCGCTGCACGCGCGCGCCGTCGACGGCCTGTTCTCGACCCACCCGCGCACCGAAGAACGCGTCCGCCGGCTTCGGGAAATGGCCGACGTGGCCGGTCCCTGGGGGTGAGTGCCACTTTACCGAGGCCGGGCGAGGCGTCGCGCGGTGCCGCCCTCGATCTGCTGCACCAGGTCTTCGACGCCCATCGGCCGCTCGACGATGCCATCGCCGCCAACCAGGCGATGGCCGCCCTCGACGCCCGCGACCGCGCGGTGGCGCGCCGGCTGACCGCTACCGTTTTGCGCCGGCGCGGCCAGATCGACGAGCTCATCGATCGCGCCCTCGACCACCCGTTGCCGCACCGGGCGCAGCAAGTGCGGCGATTTCTCCAGATCGGCACCGCTCAACTGCTGTTCCTCGACACCGCCGAACATGCCACCGTCGACACCACGGTCGCGCTGGCGCGGAGCCGCGGCCACGAGCGCTATGCCGGCTTGGTCAATGCCGTTCTGCGCCGCCTGACGCGGGAGGGCGCGGCGTGGCTGGAGCGGCAGGATGCGCCGCGCCTGAATACGCCGCCATGGTTATGGGAGAGCTGGAGCAAGGCCTATGGCGAGCCCACCGCGCGGGCCATCGCGGCGGCGCATCTCGAAGAGCCGCCGCTCGACATCACCGTCGCGCGAGATCTCCGCCACTGGGCCGGTGAGCTCGAAGCCGACATCTGGCCGACCGGGACATTGCGCCGGCGCGGCGGCGGTTTGATCGCCGACCTCCCCGGTTACGATGCGGGCCAGTGGTGGGTGCAGGACGCCGCCGCGGCATTGCCGGTCAGGCTGTTGGGCGCGGTCACCAATTGGGAGGTCGTCGATCTGTGCGCCGCCCCCGGCGGCAAGACCGCCCAACTGGCGGCGGCCGGCGCCCGCGTCACCGCTATCGACAGGTCGGCCCGGCGGCTCCGGCGCCTGGCCGAGAATTTGGCCCGCCTCGGCCTCGAGGCGACATGTTCGATCGGCGACGGAACCACGTGGCGGCCACCCAGTCCGGTCGACGCGGTCGTGCTCGATGCGCCCTGCAGCGCCACCGGCACCATCCGTCGCCATCCCGATATCCCATGGCTGAAATCGGAGAAAGACGTCGCGACCATGGCCGCGGTTCAGGATTCGCTGTTGCGGGCAGCGGTGGAGATGGTCCGGCCTGGGGGCTTGGTCGTCTTTTCGACGTGTTCGCTGCAGCCGGAGGAAGGGGCGGCGCGTGTCGTCGCGCTACGGGCGAGCGGCGCGCCGATCGAAATCGACGCCGTCCGCAAGGCCGACGTCAGCGGCCTCGAGGAGCTCATCTCCGGCGCCTTCTTGCGCACCCTGCCGTGCCATCTCGCCGAACGCGGCGGCATGGACGGGTTCTTCGCCGCCCGGCTCAGAAAGGTCGGCGGCTAGGCCGAGGAAAGGAATCGGTTGTCTCCGACGCACCAAATCGCGTAATTGAGGGCCGCGATCCCAGGCACGGAAACGACAATGACCAAGCACGCGGTTCTCGAACGTATCGGCGAGGTGGAGGAAATCGCCGGCTCCTCCGATCGCGGGTTCGGAATCGTCTTCACCGTCGTGTTCGCCATTGTCGGTGTGTGGCCGCTGGTGTTCGGCGACGGCGGGCTGAATTGGTGGGCGTTTATCGTTGCTGCGGCGATCCTCGCCGTCGCGCTCAGCCGCCCCGCTTTGCTGGCCCCGGCGAACCGTCTTTGGACCCGGCTTAGCATTCTACTCAGCCGGGTGGTCAACCCGATCGTCATGGGACTGATCTACTTCGTCATGATCACCCCGATCGCGATCTGCATGCGCCTTGCCGGACGCGACTCGCTCCGTCTCAAACCCGATTCCGGCGCCCACAGCTATTGGATCAAGCGCGATCCGCCGGGGCCCGAGCCCGAAACGATGGCCGACCAGTTCTGAAATCGATCAATTTCGCCGCAGCGGCGAAAAGCTATCGAATATTTACAGGCCGCGACGATTCCGCTAATCAGTCTGCAATTGCCAATTGAGCAAACTGCATTTCGAAGGGCCGCAGGGGAAAATCCGGTGTCGTTTTTGGTCGAACTTTGGCGATTCATGCGCGTGCGCAAGAAGTTCTGGCTTCTGCCCATTCTCCTGGTGATGGTTCTGTTCGGCGGACTCCTGGTGTTGGCACAAGGCTCGGCGGTCGCACCGTTCATCTATACGATCTTTTGATCCTCCCGGGCCGCGCGCCCAAGAGGTAGAGTATGGTTCGGATACTCGGCATATCCGCTTTCTACCACGACAGCGCGGCGGCGCTGCTGGTCGACGGCGATATTGCGGCGGCGGCGCAGGAGGAGCGGTTTACGCGGAAGAAGCACGATTCGGGTTTTCCCCATTACGCCATCGAGTATTGCCTCGCCGCAGCCGGGATCGGCCTCGGTGACGTCGACCATGTCGCCTTCTACGACAAGCCGTTCCTGAAATTCGAACGCCTGATCGAGACCTACCTCGCCTTCGCGCCGCGCGGCTTCCGATCGTTCAGCATGGCGATGCCGGTCTGGCTCAAGGAGAAGCTGTTCCAGAAGGCCCTCCTCAAGCGCGAACTGAAGAGCTATGCGCCGGATTACGATTGGGACAAGCGGCTGCTGTTCTCGGAGCACCATCTCAGTCATGCGGCGAGCGCCTTCTTTCCGTCCCCCTTCGAGACGGCGGCGGTGCTGACCATGGACGGGGTCGGCGAATGGGCAACGACCTCGGCCGGGATCGGCGACGGGAATCGGCTGCGCATCATCAACGAGATCCACTTCCCGCACTCGCTCGGCCTGCTCTATTCGGCCTTCACCTACTACACCGGTTTCAAGGTCAACTCGGGCGAGTACAAGGTCATGGGCCTGGCGCCCTATGGCGAACCGAAATACGCGGCGACGATCCTCGACAATTTGATCGACCTGAAAGCGGACGGTTCGTTCCGCCTCAACCTGGACTACTTCGACTATTGCACCGGCCTGACCATGACCAACCGCCGGTTCGACGCCCTGTTCGGCGGTCCGCCGCGCGCCGCCGATCAGCTTCTGACCCAGCGCGAAATGGACCTCGCAGCATCGATCCAGGCGGTCACCGAGGAAGTCGTGCTGCGGCTGGCCCGGGGGTTGGCGGCGGAAACCGGCGAGCGCAACCTGTGCCTCGCCGGCGGCGTGGCGCTCAATTGTGTCGCCAACGGCAAGGTCCTGCGTGAGGGCGTTTTCGACGGTCTGTGGATCCAGCCGGCGGCCGGCGATGCCGGCGGCGCGTTGGGCGCGGCGCTCAACGCCTTCCATCAATTCAAAGGCCAGGAGCGGCGGCTCAATGGGACCGGGGATGCCATGCGCGGCTCCTATCTCGGTCCCGTGTTCGATCAGGAAACCGTCGAAACCAGACTGACCGATGCCGGCGCCCGCTATGAAACCCTGGCCGAAAACGTGCTGTTCGATACGGTCGCCGACGCCCTGGCCGACGGCCAGACCGTCGGCTGGTTCCAGGGCCGCATGGAATTCGGACCGCGGGCCTTGGGCGGCCGTTCGATACTCGGCGATCCGCGCTCGCCGTCGATGCAGAAGACGCTGAATCTCAAGATCAAGTATCGCGAATCGTTTCGCCCCTTCGCACCGGCGGTGCTGCGCGAGGATGTCGCCGATTGGTTCGAACTCGACGCCGACAGCCCGTATATGTTGCTGGTCGCGGGCGCCAAGGAGGAACGGCGGCGCAGGATGACGGCCGAGGAGGAGGCGCTGTTCGGCATCGAAAAGCTGAACGTGCCACGGTCGGAAGTCCCGGCCATCACGCATGTCGATTATTCGGCCCGCATCCAGACCGTTCACCGCGACACCAATCCGCGTTTTTACGGCCTGATCGAGCGGTTCAAGGAAAAGACCGCCTGTCCGGTGCTGGTCAATACCAGCTTCAACGTGCGCGGCGAGCCGATCGTGTGTACGCCCGAAGACGCCTTTCGTTGCTTCATGGCGACGGAAATGGATCTGCTCGCCGTCGGCAATTGCCTGTTACGCAAGGCGGACCAGGATCCGGCCCTCAAGATCGACTACAAGGACAGCTTCGAAGCGGATTAAGACGTGCAATCATAAATCAACTCTTAGGGCTCGTTTAGAGGTTTGACCGTTTCAATTTCGAAAGCAGTCGCCGCACAACAACCTCTTTGAGGTCGGTTTGTAGCCAGAAGGAGAAGTCACCAACTCAAGAGCTGAGGTGCGTATCCGGCAGGTTCGCAAGCCAAGCGAAAAAGGCCGCTACTTCCCCTTAGGAGGCACAGGAGTCCAGCTTCTCCCGTAGCTCATCGAGCTTCTGCTGCGTCTGATCGAGCACGTCCGCAAAGCAATCCGTGCAGTACGCCCTTCCGGGTCCCATTTGTCCGGGCTTCGTCACTTGGAAGCACTCGGTTCCCTTGACCATCTGCCTGTTGCATCGCCGGCACTCCATTTCTCTTCCGGCGACGTGGTACGAGACGCTCCCATGCGTGCTGCCGATCAGAGACGGCGTCGGGCCACGCTTCGACACTAGCTGTCCCCTTTCGTCGTCTTGGACTTCCGGGTCTCCGCGTCCTCGCGCTGCTTGACCTTCAGCCTGCGCACCTCCGCGTCGAGGACGTCCGAGAGCAAGTCCATCCCCCTCTTCAGCTCCTCGGTGCTCCACTGGCCCCGCGGAGCGTTACCGACCGCCTTGTTTACCCTCTGGTTCAGGAGTTGGATCGCCGCAACGATGTTTGCGCCGCTCAGGTTTGGGAGGAGCCTATTGGAGATCTCGCCGCCACCCGCCGTAAGCTCCACTCTGTTCAAGAGCACCTTCGCGGTCGTTTTGATGCGCTCGTTCAGGCGCTTCTGCGCCTCCTTGCGCTCGCGCTGCGGGCTAACGGGGAAGGGCTCTGGTGCATCCACTCTCCGTCTGGGCTCTCGCTTCGCGGCCTTGGCCGCGGCGACGACCGCGTCGGCATCCAGGCCCATCGCCTCCGCATTGCGACGAAGCTCTTCGATGACGAGCTCGTCGTCCGCGTCGAGAAAGTCCTCCTCGATAAGCGAGTCGAGCACCTCGTTATGAACGACCATCTCCGGCCGAATCTTCATCCGCGCCTCGCCGTCGGTGACCTCTCGCGGCGGATCGGGCTCGTCCCCGCCGATGAGGCCAGCCAGAAACAGCTGATCCTCCCTCTCAATCTCGCGGAAGTCCGTCAGCAGGGTGTCAAGGTTCATCCCCGCGTGGGTCACGATGTATCCGTAGTTGTCGGGATGGCGAACGTCGTTCTGGACGATGACTCGCATCGCGCGGCCGACGAACTGAAGGTAGGGCGCGAGCGTGCGGAAGGGCCGGAAGATCGCAGCGACGCTCAGCTGAGGGTGGTCAAACCCCTCACCGAGCATCTGCACCTGCACGATCACGTCAATCAGGCCGGCCTTGAGCTTGCGCAGGACCTCGGCTCGATCCTCCTCGGGCATCATGCTATGGATGGTCTCGGCCTCGTACCCCCTCTCCGCGTAGAGCGACCTAATGGCCCTGGCGTGATCAATCTGCATAGCCACCGCCACGAGTTGATGCCTCGTCCCGGTCTGGCGGAGTTGCTCGAGCCGATCGAGGCTCGCAGTCACGATGTCCTCGTTGCATGTCGGCGAGAGGGCGACGCCCCGGCTGAACCAGTCTTCCTCCTTGAGCTGGAGGACCTCGTCGAGCGTGTGCGTCTTGGTGTCGCCCTCGTAGGTGAAGGTGAGCTCGGACGGCGCAACGTAGACAGCTTGGAGGCGCTTAATGTAGCCCTTCAACATCGCCCGTTTGAACGAATAGCGGTAGACCAGTTTCCCGGTGATCTCCTTGTCATCCGCTCGGTAGGGCGTCGCGGTGAGGTTCACGACCTTGGCGTTGGTGAACCGATCGAAAACCTTCTCCCAGCTCTTCGCCGCGCTGTGGTGTCCCTCATCGACCAAGATGAGGTCGAAGAAGTCGTCCGGGAAATTGGGGAGCCACCGGTCCGCGCTACTGGCGAGTTGCTGGATGTTGGTCAGCACGATGTGCGATTTCTCGCAGTCGTGGATGTTGGCGGCCCTGCCAGCGAGAAGCGCGACGTGCGGGCCGGCGAGCATCGTCTCCGGCGAGAGGACGGACCGCTTCCGCCAGAAGCAGGTCCTCCGATTAGTGATGTCGAGATCCGCGAACAGGCTGTCGCGGATCGTGATGTTGGGCGAGATCACGAGCACGCGGCCCCGCGCGAGCCCGAGCGGCAGCAGGGCGATCAGGCCCGACTTGCCGCACCCGACCGGCAACTGGAGGATGGCAGCCTCCGTGCTGGAGGCGAAGTGTTCCAGGGTGGCGGCGTGGGCCTCTCGCTGAGGATCGCGGAGCTCGGTGTTTTCCTCGATCTCATATTCGACGGTCGTGAAGAACTCCTCGATCGACCGGCTCGCCCGAACCCAAGCGTCAAGGTCGTCCCTGTGGAACTTCCAAACCTTCCCTACCTTGTGCCGCGGAATCTCGCCTGCCTGGGCAAGGTCGTAGAGTTTGCTCTTCCCGATCCCGAGGTAGCTCGTGGTATCCTCGACCGTCATCCAGTCCGTTCGCGACATGCGCTCGTCTCCAGTTCACATAATAACCTTTAATAGCATCAAATGGCAGTAAATGGCAATAATTTCTGCATCGCGAGCCGGATGACTCGCTTTGAGGAAAGTAGGCACTCCACGGGGTTGCACAGTACGAACTCCTGCAGCGCTCTCCGCATCTGGAGGTCGTGCTCGGCGGGGCACGTAACTTCCGCCCCGGGGTCAGTTGCCGGCGTCGCTTGGGCTGAAGCGTAATGTCCGCTCTTGGGAGGTGTTCCGAAGTGTTCGCCGCCGGCTTCTCTGTTTCCCCAATAGCCGCCGCTCCGAGGCGACGGTTTGGTGTCTATGAGGCTACGTCCTAGCGCGTCCTTGCCGCCTGCACGGCCACCTGTTACCTAGAGTCCCATGCAACAAGCCGTCCGCATCGCGCCGTCCGTCCTGTCAGCCGATTTCGCGCGGCTCGGCGACGAGGTGCGTGCGGTGTCCGAGGCCGGGGCCGACTACATCCATGTCGACGTCATGGATGGCCATTTCGTACCCAACCTGACCATCGGTCCGGCCGTCGTCGCGGCCATCCGCGACTGCACCGACCTGCCGTTCGACGTCCATCTGATGATTTCCCCGGTCGATTCCTTCGTCGAGGCGTTCGCCGCCGCGGGCGCCGATATCATTACAATCCACCCCGAGGCCGGAGCGCACACCCACCGTTCGATTCAACTGATCAAGTCGCTCGGCAAGAAGGCCGGACTCGCGCTCAATCCGGGTACGCCGGTCGAGGCGGTCGATAATCTGATCGGCGACGTCGATCTGATCCTGGTCATGAGCGTCAACCCGGGATTCGGCGGCCAGGCCTTCATTCCGCACCAGCTCGACAAGATCCGCGCCTTGCGCTCCCGCATCGATGCCCTGGGACGGACGATCGATCTCGAGGTCGACGGCGGCATCAACGAAGCGACGGCGGCCCAGGCGGTCGAAGCCGGCGCCGACGTGCTGGTCGCCGGCACCGCGACCTTCAGCGGCGGTGCGGCCGCCTATGCCGGCAACATCCGGCGCCTCCGCGGAGCGGATTAGCGTCGCCCACGAAACGAGTCCGACAGCAGCGACAATGGGAAACGGGGTGAGGCGACTTTCCGGGCGATTGAGCCAAACGGTCTTCGGATCGGCGGTCTATCGCCGGGCCCTGTCGCGTAACCCGCCCGATCGGGTCTTGATGTCGCCGCCGGAGCCGTGGCCCGGCGACGCCAAGCGCGGCGCCGCGATCTCGCGCGGTGAATTTCACAGCGCCGGTGATTCGGCGCCGATCGACGCCGCGATTTGGTCGCACAACGAACTCAGCGCGCGGTGGCTCGCCGACCTCCACGGTTTCGATTGGTTGGCCGACCTGCAGGCGTCGGGCGGTGACACCGGACGGCGCCGGGCCCGCGAGCTCATCACCGACTGGATCGCCCACAATCCGCCGTGCCGGGATGTCGGCTGGCGGCCCGATATTCTCGGCCGCCGCGTCGCCAATTGGCTGTCGCGCTTCGAGTTCTACGGCGCCAGCGCCGATTCCGAAACCCAGGCCGATATTCTCCAAAGCCTCGGCGCCCAGTGCCAGCACCTGGCGCGGGTGGCGCCGTCCGCGGCCCCGGGGCCGGGCCGAATTCTCGCCGCCAAAGGCCTGATCTATAGTGGCCTCGCCCTGCCCAACGGAACCGCCAGACGCGACCGCGGGCTCGATCTCCTCGACGCCGAGCTGGAGGTTCAGATCCTCGGCGACGGCGGCCATGTGTCACGCGACCCCTCGGTCCACCTTGCCGTGCTGCGCCACCTCATCGACATCCGCGGCGCCCTCGCCGCCTGCGACGCGTCGGTGCCGGAAACCATTCCCGCCGCCATCACGCGGATGTCGACGATGGTGCGGTTCTTCCGCATGGGCGACGGTCACCTGGCCTTGTTCAACGGCGGCAACGAAGAGACCGATTCGCTCATCGACGCGGTTCTGACGCGAAGCAATGCGCGCGGCAAGCCGGCCTCGGCGGCGGCCGATTCCGGCTACCACCGGCTGTCCTGCGGCCGCACCTTGGTGATCATGGATGCCGGAGCACCGCCGCCGCAGGGGTTCGACGACGGCGCCCATGCCGGCACCCTGTCCTTCGAAATGAGCGTCGGACGGGAACGTCTGATCGTCAATTGCGGCGCCTATCGCGGTGGCGACGGGTCGTGGCGGGGCGTCGCCCGCGCGACCGCCGCGCATTCGACCGCCGTCGTGCGTAACACGAACTCCAGCGGGATCCTTGCCGATGGCGGTCTGTCGCGGCGCCCGGCCGCAGTCACCTGCCGGCGCGAGGAGGCCGACGGAGCCGTCCTGCTCGATGCCAGCCACGACGGTTATGTCGAGGGATTCGGCTTGGTTCACCGCCGCCGCCTCTACCTGTCGACGGCCGGTGACGATCTGCGTGGCGAGGACACGCTGGCCGGGGACGGCTGGCATGATTTCGCCCTGCGCTTCCACCTCCATCCCGGAATTCGCGCCTCCCTCGTCCATGACGGCCATGCCGTATTGTTGCGCCTGCCCGGTGGCGACGGCTGGCGTTTCTCGAGTGACGGGGCGGCGCCGGAATTGGCCCCGACCGTCTATATGGGCGAACGCGGAAGAGTACAGCGCAGCGATCAGGTCGTCGTCGCCGGCACCACCGAAGGCGGCCGCGGCGTCGTCCGCTGGTCGCTCAAGCGGATTCCGAAGAAAACCAAAACCTAGAGCCTTATCGCTCACAACGTCCAGCGACGCAGCTCGTCCGGAATGACCGAAGCCGGCCAGATTTCCTTGACCTCCGCGACCAGGCCGCCGGGCTTGACCAGTCGAACGATATCGGCGCGGGACAAATCCCGAAATTCATCGTGGGCGACGGCCCCGATGACGGCGTCGAAGGAGGCCAGGCCGGCGATCGAGGCGACGATGTCGACGCCGAACAAATGCCGCGCCTTGGCGGCGTCCGCGAGCGGGTCGCAAATGACCACCTCGGCGCCGGCCGCGGTGAGCGCCTTGGCAAGGTCCGCGACCTTGGTGTTGCGCAGATCCGGCACATTCTCCTTGAAGGTCAAGCCAAGGACCAGAACCCGCCACGGCGACGCATCGGCGTCGAGCTGCTCGATGACGCGGCGGGCGACATAGTCGGCCATCTCTTCATTGATGCGCCGGCCCGACAGGATGATATCCGAACGATGCCCGACGTTGTCGGCGGCGAGCGCCAAATAATAGGGGTCGACGCCGATGCAGTGGCCGCCGACCAAGCCGGGGCGAAAATCCAGGAAGTTCCATTTCGTCCGCGCCGCCGCCAGCACGTCGACGGTGGAAATCCCCATCTTGTCGAAGATCATCGAGATCTCGTTGACGAATGCCACGTTGATGTCGCGCTGGGTGTTCTCGATGACCTTCGCCGCTTCGGCGGTGCGGATGTCCTTGGCAACGAATAGATTGCCGCCGGTAATCGGGCCGTAAATCCGTTCGAGCAATGCGATCACCTGCGGCGATTGTGCCGCGATGATCTTGGTTATAGATGACAAGCCATGGGCGCGATCGCCGGGATTTACCCGCTCCGGCGAATAGCCGAGGTGAAAGTCGATCCCGGCGCGCAGCCCCGACGCGGCGGCCAGCGCCGGGCCGCAAACGTCCTCTGTCACGCCGGGATAGACGGTGCTCTCGAGCACCACGACGGCGCCCGTCTTCATGACCTCGCCGACCGCCGTGCAGGCGTCCAGGAGTATGCTCAGATCGGGCTTGTTCGCCGCATCGACCGGCGTCGGCACGGCGAGGATGAAAAGGTCTGAACCGACCATCGCCGCCGCATCGTCGGTCAATGTCAGCCGCGCCCGCTTCAGAATGTCGCCATTGACCTCGCGCGTGTCGTCACGACCGCGGCCCAGCTCGGCGAGCCGGTCGGCATCGCGATCGTAGCCGACAACTTCGAAATGGGCGGCCAGCGCAATGGCCAACGGCAACCCCACATAGCCCAATCCGATTACCGAAATTCTCGGCGTCGTTGTCATTGCCGTCCTCCATGCGCGCTCCGAGTTGTGGCTGCGATCATGAGGGCTGTCAACGCCATCGCTGTACGGTCGCCGGCAAAACCGCTACCTTTCGCCGGCACGCCGGACAGGGCGACGGCCGGACGAACCGGCGCGCGGCAAAGGTAAGAGGGATGTGCGGGCTCGCCGGGATTGCCGATTTCGACGGCATCGATCGAGGGGGATTGGAGACGCGCCTGAAGCGCGTTCTCGATCGCCTGCGGCCGCGCGGGCCCGATGCCCAATCGACTTGGTTTACCGAGACCTGCGCCTTCGCCCATACCCGCCTGAAAATCATCGACCTGTCGGAGGCCGGCGCCCAGCCGATGACCGACGGGCCGCTGACCTTGGTCTACAACGGCGAAATTTATAACTTCCGCGCGCTGCGCAGCGAACTCGAAGGCCTCGGCCGGAGCTTCAACGGAAATTCGGATACCGAGGTTCTCCTGGCCGGCTGGCGGCAGTGGGGCGAGGACGTGCTGCCGCGGCTCGCCGGCATGTTCGCGATCGCGGTATGGAACGCGGAGACCAGTACCTTGACCCTGGCCCGCGATCGCTTCGGCAAGAAACCGCTCTACTATAGGACGGCCGCGCGCCGGCTCAGCTTTGCCTCGGACCTCGTCGCCCTGTCGCGGCTCGACGATACCGATGGCACCATCGATATCGCCGCCCTGCGGCTTTTTTTCGCGCTCCGTTTCGTGCCCGAATCGACATCGATCCTGAACGACGTCGTCAAGGTGCCACCCGGCGGATTGGTGCGTTTCGGTGCGGCCGGCGCCGATACGGTCACTTGGTATCGGCTGACGCGGCAATCGGCCCTCTATGGCGACCGTCGCGCCGCCGCGGCCGATCTGTGCGAAGCGGTCGATACCGCGGTCGCCGAGCGCATGATTGCCGACGTGCCGTTGGGCGCCTTCCTGTCCGGCGGGATCGATTCCGCCATCGTCGTGGCCAGCATGGCGCGGCAAGACGAGCACGTGCGCACCTTCACGATCGGCTTCGAAGATGCGCCCGCCTATTACGAGGAGCGCCCCGCGGCGCGGCGCATCGCCGACCATCTCGGGACCCGGCATGTCGAGATCGGGGTGACGTCGGCGATGACCCGCGAGCTTTGCGAAGCCGTGTTCAACGCCTATGACGAGCCCTTCGCCGACAGCTCGGCGCTGCCCACCTATGTCGTTGCCCGCGAGGCTCGTCACCATGTGACCGTGGCCTTGTCGGGGGACGGCGGGGATGAAGTCTTCGCCGGCTATCGCAAATATCTCGGCGAGGTTCAGGCGGCCCGCTACCAGCACCTGCCGAACTGGTTGAGGCGCCATGTGATCGAGCCGCTGGGCGCCGCGCTTCCCGATTCCAAATCCGACGGTTGGCGCGATCGGGCGCGACAGGTGCGCCGGTTCCTGTCCCACGCCGGCAAGAACGGCGCGGCGCGTCAGGCCGGATGGCTGCGGTCGCTGTCGGAGGACGAACTCGACGCGATGATCATCCCGACGGCCGCCGGGCCGACGCCGGAATCGCTGATCGCCGAAATCCGCGACGGATGCGACGGCGGCGATCCGCTCAACCGGATGCTGTGCGCCGACATCGGCTTCGGCCTGCCGGCCGACATGCTGACCAAAGTCGACCGCGCCAGCATGGCGAACAGCCTCGAAGTCAGGTGCCCACTGCTCGACCATCGCGTGGTCGAATGCGCCGCCGCGATGCCGGGCGACTACAAACTGTCCGCCGGACGAACCAAGCGAATTCTCCGCGAGGCCTTCGCCGACCGCTTGCCGGAAGAGGTTTTCGATCGCCCCAAGAAGGGATTCGAGATTCCGATCGCCGAGTGGCTGACCGGCGGTCTGGCCGATTTGTGCCGGTGGGCGATCGATCCGACCCGCTTGGCGAGGCAAGAATTGTTGCGCCCCGAAATGCCGGCGCAATGGCTGGACGACCTCGCCGCCGGACGCCGCGACACGTCGTGGCAATTGTGGACGGTGATTGCGTTTCAGGCTTGGTGGGAACGCCAGTTTGGCGATGGCGTGTCATGAAGATCTGCCAACTCTGCGCCGTCGATTTCACCATGTACCACTTTCTCCTGCCGCTGATGGCCGACCTCCGCGATGCCGGACACGAGGTGGTCGGCGTCGCCGCACCGGGCCCGCTGCTGATCCACGTCCGATCGGCTGGGTTCCGGGTCGAAACGGTCGCCATCGAGCGGCGCTATGACCTAGTCGCGCATTGGCGCGCCTATCGGAGCCTGGTCGACCTGTTTCGCCGCGAGCGTTTCGACGTGGTCCACGTCCACACGCCGGTGGCCGCTCTGATCGGTCGCCTGGCGGCGCGCCGGGCCGGGGTGCCGCGAATCGTCTACACGGCACACGGTTTCTACTTCCACGACAACATGGCGCCCCTACGACGCGCGCTGTTCATCGCACTGGAATGGGTCGGCGGCCGGGTGACCGACGTTCTCATGACCCAGGCCGAAGAGGACGCCAATGCGGCGCGGCGATTGCGGCTCTGCCGCGGCGTCATCGCGGCCATCGGCAATGGCGTCGACCCGGCGCGCTTTGCCTCGGACGGCGACACGCGGCGGCGGCCGCTGCGAGCCGAATTGGATACGCCGGCGGACGCCGTCGTGGTCGCGGTCATCGGCCGGCTCGTGGCCGAGAAGGGGTATCTGGACCTCCTGCAAGCGATGCGCGGCATCGACGCTCATCTGTGGATCATCGGCGAACGTCTGCCCAGCGACCATGCCGGATCGGTCGCCGCGGCACTGGCCGAGGCGCAAGACGATCCCGCCCTTGCCGGCCGCATTCATGTCTTAGGTTACCGCGGCGATGTTCCGGACCTGCTCGCCGCCTCGGATATCTTCACCCTGCCGTCGCACCGCGAGGGCATGCCGCGTTCGATTATCGAGGCGATGATGAGCGGTTTGCCCGTCATCGCCACCGACATCCGCGGCTCCCGGGAGGAGGTCATCGACGGCGACACCGGAATATTGGTGCCGGTCGCCGACCCCGATGCGCTGGCGGCGGCGCTGATACGGCTGATCGGCGACGGCGGCCTGCGCCAACGCTTGGGGCGTGCCGGCCGGGCTCGCGCGGTGGCATTGTTCGATGAACGGCAGGTGATCGCCCGCCAGATCGAAATTCTCGGTCTCGCGGCGGCGACCAAAGCGTCATGATCGCGGCCCTGTTCGGCGCCACCGGCAAGACCGGCAAGTACCTCGTGCCGGCCCTGCTCGATGCCGGTTGGAGCGTACGTGCCCTCGGCCGCGACCGGACCAAGCTGGCCGCCCTCGACCAACGATGCGAAACGGCGTCGATCGATCTCGACCGGCCGGCCGCGCTCGCGTCCTTGCTCGACGGCGTCGATCGCGTCGTCAGTCTGGCCCATGCCCGCTTCGCCGGAACGATCCTCGCGGCGCTGCCGGACAGCTGCGCCAGGGTTGTCTTGACCGGCTCGGTCCGCGCCTTCACCAAACTACCCGATCCGGCGGCCGAAATGGTCCGCGACGCGGTGGCCATATTCCAGGCGTCGGGCCGGGCGGGCGTCGTTCTGCACCCGTCGATGATCTTCGGCGCACCGGAGGACCGCAACGTCGGCCGAATCCTCGCCCACCTCGAGGCTTGGCCGCGAATGTTCCCCTTGATCGTGCCGCTTCCCGACGGCGGCCGCCATTTCGTTCAGCCGGTCTATTACGACGACGTGGTCGCCGGCTTCGTCGCCGCGGTCATCAATGACGACGCCCCCGGCGAGCCCATCATCCTCGCCGGGCCGGAGCCGTTGACCTATGCCGACATGGTCCGAGCGTGTGCCGCCGCCTGCGGCCGCCAGGCACGCATTTTAGCAATTCCGGGAATCGCCGCGACCACCGCCGTGCGTGGCGCGACAGCGCTCGGGTGGAAGCTGCCGGTGTCGGAAGCGGAGCTTCGCCGCGCCACCGAGGACAAGGTTTTCGATATCACCGAGATGAAGACCAGGCTCGGCGTAACGCCGCGACCCTTCGCCGACGCGCTGCGCGACATCGTGGCCCGGCGGCGGTCGGCCCTTGCCGAGGATGGGTCAAGCGGGCACGATGGCGGGTGATGGATGGATGGTCGATTCTCGTCGCCAGCGGCGGCGCGTTCGTCGCGAGTTGGGCCGGCACTCTGGTCTTGATCCGCGCCCTCGGCCGCGGCGCGGTACTCGACCACCCCAATGAGCGAAGCAGTCACGCGGTCCCGGTACCGCGTGGCGGCGGCATCGCCATTATCGCCACCGTGGCCATTCTGTGGACCGTATTGGCACCGGCCGGAACCGGTAACGTTTATTGGATCCTGGTCGCGGCCATCGCCTTGGCCGCGGTGTCATGGATCGACGACCTCCATGATCTTTCCATTCTTGTTCGCCTGCCGGTTCATTTCGCCGCCGTCATCATCGGGCTGTTCGCGATCGGCGACCTCGGCCCGGTCTTTCAGGGTGTTCTGCCCCTATGGCTGGATCGCATCGCCACCGTCCTGCTGTGGGTATGGTTTCTCAATTTGTTCAATTTCATGGACGGCATCGATGGCCTGGCGGCCGGCGAAACGGTGGCGATCGCGTTGGGATTGGTCGCGCTGGCGGTGGTCACCGGCGGCGCCCAGGATCAAATGTTTTATGCCGCGACGCTGGCTGCGACGACGCTCGGCTTCTGGTGGTGGAACGCGGCGCCGGCGCGGATCTTTCTCGGCGACGTCGGCAGCATCCCGCTCGGCTTCGTCGTCGGTTGGCTTTTGCTGACGTTGGCCGCGCACGGCCACTGGGTCGCTGCGTTGATCTTGCCGCTCTACTTTCTGTGCGACTCCAGCCTTACGTTGCTCAAGCGTCTGCAACAGGGCGCGCGCGTTTGGCAGCCCCATCGCGAGCATTATTACCAACGCGCGGTTCAAAACGGCATCACCCACGCCGCCGTCGTCCGCACCGTCATGGCGGCCAATCTGGTCCTCATCGTCCTCGCCGTCGTGGCGGTCCTCGGCGGCGCTATCCCGGCCGGGATCGCCGCGTTAGCGACCGTCGCCATGCTGCTTTTCGTCCTCAGCCGGATGCGGCCGCGGCCCTAATTTGCGTTGTTTCGCCGGCGGGCCGGTGGGATATTCCCGTCACGATGCCGAAATTGGAGGGCAAGACACGGGCGGCACTGATCATCACCCACGACGTGGTGATGGCGGCGTTGTCGTTCGTCATCTCCGCCTATCTGCGGTTGGGTGACACCGTTTTCGACCAGCCGTCCGAATTCCTCTTGATCGGAACCGCGGTCTTCGCCGCGGTCGCTGCCGCCGTGTTCGCGGTCATGCGTCTCTATCGCAATGTCTGGCGTTATATTTCGCTCAACGAATTCTTTGACATCCTGCGCGCGGCAACGTTGATCATTTTGGTCTTCCTGCCATCGATGTTCCTGCTCACCCGCCTCGAGGCGCTGCCCCGATCGGTCCTGGTCATCAATTGGTTCGTCCTGGTTGGACTGCTCGCCGGGAGCCGTATCTTTTATCGACTGTTGCACGACCGCCATTTCGACCGCGAGGAGCGGGGCCAACCCGGCCGCCCGGTGCCCGTGCTGCTGATTGGCGCCGGCTCGAGCGCCGACATGTTTATCCGTGCGATGACGCGCAACCCGGGCGCCGGTTACCGGGTCGTCGGTATCCTTGACGAAGGGAGCGCCTTTATCGGCCAACGCATTCAGGGCGTGCCCGTGCTCGGCGGCCTGTCCGACCTGGAGCGGGTCGTGCACCGGGCGGGGCGCGGCATCGAGCGCCCGCAACGGCTGATCCTGACCGGCGAACGGATCGATGGGGTAATCGCTCGCGACCTGCTGGATCGAGCGGAAACGTTGGGGTTGACCCTCGGCCGCCTGCCGCGGCTGACGGCCTTTCGGAGCGCCATCGAAGACGGCATCGACGTCAAGACCTTCGCCGTCGAGGATCTTCTCGGGCGGCCTCAGACGGTGCTCGATCGCAAGTCGATGCGCGCGCTTGTCGCCGATCGCCGGGTCTTGGTGACCGGCGCCGGCGGGACCATTGGCGGCGAGCTGGTGCGACAAATCTGCGACTACCGGCCGGCGCAGATCGTACTCGTCGACCATTCCGAGTTCGCGCTGTATTCGATCACCCACGAATTGGACGAGCGGCCGACGGCCCCGCCGCGCCGCGCCGTGCTGTGCGATATTCGGAACAGCGCCAGCCTGCGCCGCGTCATCGACGAGGAGCGCCCCAATCTGGTCTTCCACGCGGCGGCGCTCAAGCACCTGCCGCTGGTCGAAAACAATCCCAGCGAGGGTGTGCTGACCAACGTGATCGGCACCCGCAACGTCGCCGAGGCCTGCCGCGGTGGCGGGGTCGAGGCAATGGTGCTGATCTCCACCGACAAGGCGGTGAAACCGACCAGCGTCATGGGCGCCACCAAGCGGCTGGCCGAGCTCTATTGCCTCGCCCTCGCCCGCGCCGTGGGTCCGGGCGACACCCGCTTCGTCACGGTGAGGTTCGGTAACGTGCTCGGCTCGACCGGATCGGTGGTTCCGCTGTTTCGGCGTCAGCTCGAAAACGGCGGGCCGATAACGGTGACCGATCCCGAGATGACCCGCTACTTCATGACCACGCGCGAAGCGGTCGAACTCGTTCTCGAGGCGTCCGCCCTGGGCGCGTCCGAATCGGAACACGATCCCGGTATCTTCGTGCTCGACATGGGCGACCCGGTTTCGATCGATGAGCTGGCGCGGCAGATGGTGCGCCTGGCCGGCCTCCGCCCGGGAGAGGACATCGACATCGTCTACACCGGCTGCCGGCCTGGCGAAAAATTGCATGAAGAGTTGTTCCATCCCGACGAAGGGGCGCGGCCGGCCGAGTATCCGGGCCTGTTGATCGCGCGGCCCAAGGTTCCCGCACTCGACACCTTCGGGCCCGGATTCGAAGCCCTGGCGGCGGCCGCCAATGCCGGCGATAGCAGCGAGACCTTGCGGCTGCTGCGGCGCCTCGTGCCTGAATATCAGCCGTTGGAGGAGAACCCGGGCGTCGTCGTTGCCATGCGGTCATGAGGCCGGTATTGATACCCGAGTCCTGAACTCCGCCGACCAAACTTTATTTGGGAGCCCGGTCATGCGCGACCCAGATGCCCGTGCAATTCGCCGCGCGCTGATTTCCGTTTCCGACAAGTCCGGTTTGGTCGAGCTGGCGGCGAGCCTCTCGGATCTGGGTGTCGAACTGGTATCGACGGGCGGCTCGGCGGCGGCCCTGCGCCAGGCCGGCCTCGAGGTTCTGGACGTGTCGGACATCACCGGCTTTCCCGAGATCATGGACGGCCGGGTCAAGACGCTCCATCCCCGGGTTCATGGCGGCATCCTGGCGCGGCGCGGCAACGACGAAGACGCCGCAATCATGGCCGAACACGGCATCGCCGGCATCGATCTCGTCGCGATCAACCTCTACCCGTTCGAGGCGACGGTCGCGTCGGGCGCGAACTTCGCCGCCTGCGTCGAGAACATCGATATCGGCGGGCCGGCCATGATCCGCGCGGCGGCGAAGAACCACAACGACGTCACGGTTGTAACCGATCCCGCCGACTACCCGGCCTTGATCGCCGAACTCGAGGCGACGGGCGGCGAGGTCGGCGCCGACTTCCGCCGCCTCATGGCGGTCCGCGCGTTCGCCCGAACCGCCGCCTACGACGCCGCCATCGCCGCCTGGCTGGCGGCGGAACAGGACGACGCTCTGCCCGCCACCCTGGTCCTGGCCGGCCGCCGCCGCCAGATCCTGCGCTATGGCGAAAACCCGCACCAGGACGCCGGCTTTTACGTCGCGCCGGACGCCTACGGCCGCTACCGGCCGGGCGTCGCGACCGCGGAACAGGTGCAGGGTAAAGAGCTGAGCTACAACAACATCAACGATACCGACGCCGCCTTCGAGCTGGTGGCGGAATTCGATGCGCCCGCCGTCGCCATCATCAAACATGCCAATCCTTGCGGTGTCGCCGTCGCCGATTCCCTGGTCGATGCCTATCGCCGCGCGCTGACGTGCGACGCGGTGAGCGCTTTTGGCGGCATCATCGCCGTCAACCGTTCTCTCGACGGCGCGGTCGCGGCGGAGATCGCGAAGTTGTTCGCCGAGGTGGTGATCGCCCCCGATGCGGACGACGCGGCGCGCGCGGTGCTTGCCGGCAAGGCCAACCTGCGGCTGCTGCTGACCGGCGCCATGCCCGACCCCGGCGCCGGCGGCACGACTCTGCGCAGCGTCGCGGGCGGATGGCTGGCACAAGGCCGCGACCACATTTCGGCCACCGTCCAGAACCTCAAGGTGGTGACCAAGCGCGCGCCGAGCGAAGCCGAGATCCGCGACATGCTGTTCGCCTTCACGGTGGCCAAGCATGTCAAGTCGAATGCCATCGTCTATGCCCGGGACGGCGCCACGGTGGGCATCGGCGCCGGCCAGACGAGCCGTGTCGATTCCGCCCGCATCGCCGCCCGCAAGGCCGAGGATGCGGCCGCCGCGGCCGGGTTGGCGGCGCCCCTGACCAAAGGCTCGGCGGTGGCCTCGGATGCCTTCTTCCCCTTTGCCGACGGTCTGTTGGCGGCGGCCGAAGCGGGCGCAACCACGGTCATCCAACCGGGCGGCTCGGTCCGCGACGACGAGGTCATCGCCGCCGCCGATGCCGCCGGATTGGCGATGGTGCTGACCGGCAGCCGGCACTTCCGGCACTGATCCGGAGCCGGCGCGCGCCGCCGGAAAGACCGCCCTTTACTCAGGCGGCCAGCCGCGGCGGGGGCTGACGCACGGCCAGCAGGAGAACCAGCCCGATGGCGAAGAACGCCAGGATCGTCGCCATGCCGGCACGCTGGCTGTCGAAATGCGCCGTCACCAACGCCAGGACCAGGGGTCCGAGAAACGCCGTCGCCTTGCCGGCGAGGGCATAGAGACCGAACATTTCCGTCTCGAGCTCGGGCGGCACCAGGCGCACCATCAGCGATCGGCTGGCCGCCTGCGCCGGGCCGACGAAGGTGCCGAGCCCGAGGCCCAGGATCCAAAACAGCGTGTGGTCTTCGACGACGACCGCGCCGGCGCCGAGCGCAATCAGGGCGATCAGCGATATGACGATGGTCGGTTTGGGCCCGAACGCGTCGTCGAACCACGCGAAGACCGCGGCGCCGAGGCCGGCCGTCACATTGAGGCCAATGCCGAACATGATGACCTCGTCGAGGCTCAGCCCGAAGGTTCCGGCGGCATAGATCCCGCCGAAGGCGAACAGGGTCGTGAGCCCGTCGATGTAGAACATGCGAGCGATCAGGAACAGGAAGATCGTGCGGTGGGCACGGACATTGCGCAGCGTCGAGGCGACCGAGGCGATGCCGGCACGCATGGCCCGCGAGATTGGCACGCCGGTCGCCGGGCGGTCGGGCGTAAACAGGAACAGCGGTATGGCGAAGACGGCGAACCAGGCAGCGGCGAGAAGCGCCGTCGCACGCACATGCTCGGCGGTCGACTGATCGAGCCCGAACGGCGGATCCGCCGGCTGAACGAACACGAACAACGCGACCGCCAGACCGATCAAACCGCCGGCATAGCCGATGCCCCAACCCCAGCCCGAGACCCGGCCGATCCACGCCGGCGGCGCAAGATCGTTGAGCATCGAGTTATAGAACACCATGCCGATCTCGAAGCCGATGTTGCCGATACCGACCAGCAACAACGCCAGCAGCACGTAGTCCGGACCGGGCCGGGCGAACCACAGCGCCGCGGTGGCGGCGATACACAGCAGCGAAAACCCCGCCAGCCAGGGTTTGCGTCTTCCGGTGCGATCGGCGATGGCCCCCAGCACCGGGCTGAGCACGGCGACGACAAGCGCCGACACGCTGACCATGTAGCCCCATTGGCTGGTCCCGATTTCCGGGCTCTTGGCGATTCCCTGGGTGAAATAGGCGGCGAAGACGAAGGTCAGGATGATCGTCGGATAGGTCGAGTTGGCAAAATCGTAGAGGCACCACGCGACGACGCCACGACGCGGCACCGGCGGCCCGGAGCCGCCGCCGCTGTGCCCGTACCCGGCGGCGATGTGCGCAGCTCCCGCGGCTAGAGCGCTATGTGCTCTAACTCGAGATCAACGAGCGCAACTGGCGATTGGCCACCGCGAGCATCGCGAGGTCGATGGTGCCGCCCTGGCGGAGGTCGTCCATCAGCTGCAAGGTCGATTGATACTCCACCCCGCGACGGCCGCACCATTCGTCGATCGCCTTTTTCGGCGTCACGTTCTTCTTTGCCGATTTCAGGACATTCGACGTGAGCTCGAATTGGTGGCCATAGAGATCGTCGACGATCGCCGTCGTCGCCTGCTTGTCCCAATGGCTGTCGATCGGAAGCCGGGCTGCTTTGCGGCGCAGCCAATCGAAGCCAAAATGGTCGCCGACCGCGAAATAGAGCGAGCCCGTGATATCGATGCTCGACTTGGCTTCGCGCGCGATCATGACCACATCGCAGGCCGAGACCAGCAGGCGCAGGCTGGCAATTCTGCGGGCTAGGCCGTGGGGGGCGCCTTTTTCGACCAAGGCGTTGGCGTTGTTGCGAATGAATTCATGGTCCGCCGGGGTGGTTACCTTTTCCAGGCCGCGCATGAGCTGCGCGGTGCCCGGGCCGTAGGCCTCGATGTTGGCCGCGACGTCTAGCGGTTGCTTGCCGTAGCGCAGGAACCAGGTCGTTCCGCGGTCGATCAGCCGCCCGGTCTCCATATGCATCTCCGACTGAACGGCGGCCGGAACCTTGTTGTCGAGCGCCTCGATCGCCGCCCAGAGATCGCGCATGGAAAAGATCGTGCGGCTGATCGTATAGGCGCGGGCGACGTCGCTCGACGCCGCGCCGGTTTGATCCATGACCTCGTGGGCAAATGTGATCCCCGCCCGATTGATCATCGAATTGGTCGCAACCGTCGCGACGATCTCGCGGCGCAGACGATGCTGGTTGATGGCGTCCTTGTACTTTTTCTGCAGCGGGACCGGAAAATAGCGCTCCAAATCAATCGCCATGAACGGGTCGTCGGGGAAATCCGACGCCAACAACTGGTCATAGAGCACGATCTTGGCGTAGGCGATGAGGATCGAGAGTTCGGGGCTGGTCAGCCCCAATTTCTTGGCCTTGCGGTCGGCGAGTTCCTCGTCGTCGGGAAGGTATTCGATCGCCCGATTGAGATGGCCGGCGCGTTCGAGCGCCCGCATGAACAGCCCGCATCGGTCGGTGAGCCGGGTGCCGACGAACTCGGTGACCGCCAGGCTCCCGGTCTGGAGGTAATTGTCGCGCAACACCAAATCGGCGACCTCGTCGGTCATCGAGACGAGCAATTTGTCCCGCTGCACCCGGTTGAGCTTGTTGGCCTGTTCGACGGCGCCGAGCAGGATCTTGATGTTGACCTCGTGGTCCGAACAATCGACTCCGGCGGAGTTGTCGACCGAATCCGTATTGATGCGTCCCCCGGCGAGCGCGTATTCGATGCGGCCCAATTGGGTCACGCCGAGATTGGCGCCTTCGCCGACGACCTTGGCGCGCACGTCCTTGCCGTTGATGCGAATCCCGTCGTTGGCGCGGTCGCCGGCGTCGGCGTTGCTCTGGCTGTCGGATTTGACATATGTGCCGATGCCGCCGAACCACAGCAAATCGACGTCCGCCGTCAGGATGGCGGTCATCAATTCATTGGGCGCGACGTTATCCTTGGTCATGCCGAGCAGCGCCTTGATCTCCGGCGTCAGCTTGAGAGATTTTGCCGAGCGCGCGTAGATGGCGCCGCCTTTCGACAGCACCTTCGAGTCGTAGTCCGACCATGCCGACCGCGGCAAACGGAACATCCGCTGCCGCTCCTTGAAGCTCTTGGCCGGATCCGGATTGGGATCGACGAAGATGTGCATGTGATTGAATGCGGCGACAAGCTTGATGTGCCGGCTCAGCAACATCCCATTGCCGAACACGTCGCCCGACATGTCGCCGACGCCGACCACGGTGAAATCCTCGTTCTGGATATCCTTGCCGGCCTCGCGGAAATGGCGCTTCACCGATTCCCAGGCGCCGCGCGCGGTGATGCCCATCTTCTTGTGGTCGTATCCCGCCGATCCTCCCGACGCGAAGGCGTCGTCGAGCCAGAAGCCGTAATCGCCGGCAACGCCGTTGGCGATATCGGAGAAGGTCGCGGTGCCTTTGTCGGCGGCAACCACGAGATAGGAATCATCCTCGTCCTTGCGCACCACGTCTTTCGGCGGCACGACCTTGCCGCCGACGAGATTATCGGTGAGATCGAGCAGTCCCGAGATGAAGGTTTTGTAACAGGAGATGCCTTCCTTGAGGATGGCCTCGCGGTCGCCGCCTTGCGGCGGCCGTTTGACGACGAACCCGCCCTTCGAGCCGACCGGAACGATGACCGCGTTCTTGACCTGCTGCGCCTTGACCAGGCCGAGGATCTCGGTGCGGAAATCCTCACGCCGGTCCGACCAGCGCAGGCCGCCGCGCGCGACCTTGCCGAACCGAAGGTGAACCCCTTCGATCCACGGGCTGTAGACGAAAATTTCGACCATCGGCCGCGGCAGCGGCAAATCGTCGACCGCGCGGCTGTCCAACTTGAAGGATACGTACGTCTTCGGATCGCCGGTCGCGGCGGCCTGATAGAAATTGGTGCGCAGCGTCACCTCGACCAGATTGGTGAAGCGGCGGATGATGCGGTCTTCGTCGAGATTGACGACGGCATCGAGGCCTTTCGCGATCGCCTTGGCGATGCGGCGTTCCTTCTGGGCCGCCGCCTTGCCGCCAGCCGGGTTGAAGCGGGCCTCGAACAGATCGACGATGAGGCGGGTCAGGTCGGCGTTCTTGGCCAGGGTGGTTTCCATATATTCCTGGCTGAACGGGATCTGCGCCTGGCGCAGATACTTGCTGTAGGAGCGCAGCACGACGACCTCGCGCCAGCTCAGGCCCGACGTCACGACCAGGCGGTTGAACCCGTCGCTTTCCATGTGGCCGGTCCAGACACGGGCGAATGCCTCGTGAAAGGCGTCGTGAATCTCATCGATGTCGATCTCCAGCCCGTCGCGCCGGACCAGGTTGAAATCGTGGATCCATACCGCGTCCCGGTCCGAGGGATCGATCCGAAACGGCTGCTCGGAGATGACTTTGAAGCCCAAGTTTTCGAGCACGGGAAGGGCGTCCGAAAGCGGCACTTGGTCGATCAGGTGATAGATCTTGAAGCGAACCCGGGTCTCGGCCTGATCGTCGCGGCGATGCAGATTCAGTCCGATCCGGCCGCCCGAAATAATCTCCTCGATTTTCTTGATGTCCTGTACGCAGGAGACGACGTTGTAGCTTTCTTGATAGGCGATGCCGAACGCATCGCTATAGCGCGCCAGCAACTCGGTCGCCCGCTTTTCGCCGTCGGTCTTGGTCAGGGCGGCGCGCAACCTGTCGTTCCATGACCGCGCGGCCGCGATGATCCGCTGCTCGATTTGGTGGGCATCGTAAGCCGGGATATGACCCGGCCGGGTGCGGATGATGAAATGGATCCGGGCCAGCACCGATTGCTGATCGAGCAACGTATCGAACGCTATGCATTCGCCCTCGAAGGCTTTTTCGAGAATGCGCTGAAATCGTTTCCGCAGGTTGGTGTCGTGGCGATCCCGCGGCACGAATACCATGCATGAGATCGAGCGCTCGAACGGGTCGCGGCGAACGAACAACGCCGTGCGTTGCCGTTCCTGCAGATTGAGGATTCCGATGCCGATATCGAGCAGATCCTGGCCCCCGATCTGGAACAACTCGTCGCGCGGAAAGGTCTCGAGGATGTGGAGCATCGCCTTGCCGTCGTGACTGGCCGGGTGGAGCCCCGCCGCCTCGAGCGTTTGATTGATCTTCCGCCGCAGCATCGGGATGTAGCGGGGGCTGCGGTTGTAGGCGGCCGACGTGAACAGGCCGACGAACAGCCTGGCGCCGGTCACCCGGCCGGCGCTGTCGAACAGTTTGATGCCGATGGCATCGAGGTAGACCGTACGGTGGACCGTGGCGCGGCGGTTGCCCTTGGTCGCCAGCAGCAATTTCGGCTGCTGGACGAAATTCGTCACCTCCGGCGGCAGGTGGTCCATGTCGCGTATGCCTTCGAAGACCTGCGCTTCGTCCTTCCGCAGCACGCCGAGGCCGGAGCCCGGAACGACACCCAGCCGGGTGCCCCGCTTTTCATGGGGGAAAGTGTATTCGCGATAGCCGAGAAAGGTGAAATGGCCGTCATCGAGCCAGCGCAGAAACTGTTTGCCCTCTTCGAGCTCCTCCATCGGCAGACTGGGCGGCGAGGCATCGAGTTCGGCCAGGACGCTGGCCACCTCGGCCCGCATTCGGGGCCAATCCTCGACCGCCGCACTGACGTCCGAGAGAACGTTCTTGATGCCGTCGACGATCCGTTTCGCCATTTCGGAATCGACTATCTGGTCGATTTCAACATGCATGAACGATTCGTTTGACGCGCTGGGTTCGCGGTCCTCCGGGTTGACCACGCGAACGATCCGGCCCTTGGCGTCCCGGACCACGCTGACGATCGGATGAATGATGAGATGGACGGAGAGCCCGAGGCGGGTCAATTCATTGGCGACCGAATCGACCAGAAACGGCATGTCGTCGTTGACGATCTCGACGATCGAAAAGGGTAGCGACCAACCATTTTTTTTCAGGTTTGGCGCGTAGGCGCGCACCGCCGTCTGGCCTGGCCTGTGTTTCTGACCAAAACTCCACAGGCTGAACGCCGAACCGGCGAGGTCGCGCGGCGGCGTCTCAACGATGTCGTCGGGAGGCACAAAACGATAGAATTCCTGCGCGAACATGACCGCGTTCTTTACGCCGGTACCCTTGGCCCGCTTGCGCGTTTCCGCCGCGACCTTTTCGACGAGAATTTCTTTTTTTGCCTGACCCGCCGTGGTCATTCCCGCCTCCTTCGAACCGTGAGTCCATCTCGTTGAAGCAGGCTACCTGATTGCGCGCGCTTGGCAAGCGGCGCAGCGACCTATTTGGGCAACGGTTCGACATCGCAACAGCGGACCGGTGGGGGCCGTCGTCCAGCCACTCGGAAACCACCCGCCGCGACAATCGGGCGACATGGCATATTGTTGGTCGAGAAAGAATGGAGCGGGAGACGAGATTTGAACTCGCGACCCTCACGTTGGCAACGTGATGCTCTACCCCTGAGCTACTCCCGCACCATGCGGCCGGACCGGTGCCCGACCGTGAGGGCGGGGACTATGTCGCAAAGAGCTTGGCATTTCAAGCGAGGATTCGTGCGCCATCGGTCGCCGCCGATGACGGCCCCGGGTCGTCCAACAGGCGGCGATACAGCGCGGCCAACCCATTGACGATACGGCGATTGTCGTAGTCGGCCCGAACCCGGGCGCGGGCCGCGCCGACAATGGTCTCGCGCGCCGCCGCGTTGTCGATCATCCAGCGCGCGGCGACGGCCAGCGCCGCGACGTCGCGTTCCGGCACCAAGCGCCCGGTGACGCCGTCCTCGACCAATTCCGGAATGCCGCCGTGGTCGCTCGCGACCACCGGTACGCCGACGGCCATCGCCTCCTTGACCGTATTGACGGTCGCGTCCTGGTCGCCGTTCCTCGCCGTCACGCTGGTCGCCATGAAAATATCGGCCTCGTCTAGGAAGTCGCGGATCTCGGTCGGCCGCCTGACGCCGTGAAGCGTGATGTAGCCGTGACCATCGAGTTCCGCGATCAGCCGTTCGAGCGAGTCGCGCAACGCGCCCTGTCCGATGACGTCGAGTCGGATGTCGAGCCCGTCGCGCTTGAGTTCCGCCGCCGCCCGTATGGCGAATTCGGTGCCTTTCTTTTCGACCAGGCGACCGACGGTGAGCAGGCGGCACGGGGAGGTCGCGACCGGGCGCGGTGCGCGCGGGCGGAACACATCGAGGTCGATGCCCGACCGCGACACCGCGAGACGGTCCGGCGGGCACCCGATCTCGATCAACCGCCGCTTGAAAAACTCGCAGTTGGTCAGGAAAAAGTCGCCGTCACGAAACAAATCGGCATAGACCGCGTCGCCACGCTTTCGCAGCTCGCGTGAGATATCGCTGCCGCGGAAATGGGTGATGATCTTGGCATTGACGATGCCGGCCGCGCGCAGGCCCAGGACCAGTCGCCCATATTGCCCGAACTGGCAGTGGAGCAGGGGCGGCACGTCGGCGCCGAGAAACAACCCCGCGGCCTGCACCGTGCGCGCCGACATCGCCAATCGTCCTTGCCGCATCAGTGCGTAGACCCGGCCGAGCGCCGCCCGGTGGGCCCAGTTCGCGGCGACGATGGGCGGAACGCTCAACAAGCGGCGGAGCCGGCTCGACGACAATTCCGGCGCGGCAAAGGTCCGCGCCGCGAGGTCATGGGTCGCCATCGCGGGATGCGGGCCACCGGTCTCCCGCGGCCCTTCGCTCAAGGCGAAGACGCGCACATCGACGCCGTTGTCGAGGAGGCCGGTCACCAGATTGACGACAAACGTTTCCGACGGACTCGGGAACGATCCGGTGACGATGCCGATGGAGTTGGTCATGCGCGAAGCCGAGTGCCAGCGACCGAAATCGGGGCGACTATGTGCCAATGGCGGCGGCCGCGCAACCGGCCGCGCGGCAGGCTTGAGGTCGGACGGCGGCTATGTTAAGGGCGCGCCCGGAAGGAACGATCATGGCCGCGACGACCGACGACCTGTTCGCCCGCCTCGAGGCGCTGGGCATCGACACCACGACCCATTATCACGCCCCCCTGTTCACGGTCGAAGAGAGCAAGCGCCTGCGCGGCGACCTGCCGGGCGGCCATTGCAAAAGCCTGTTCCTCAAGGACAAGAAGGGACGCCTGTTCCTGGTCGTCGCGCTCGAGGACCGGCCGGTCGACCTCAAGAAGCTGCGCAAATCGATCGGCGCCGGCAATTTGTCTTTCGGCAAACCCGAACTGCTGATGGAGGTGCTCGGCATCGAGCCGGGTTCGGTGACGCCGTTCGCGCTTCTTAGCGACGGCGCCGGACGGGTCGATGTCGTCCTCGACAAGGCGATGCTCGAACATGACCCGCTGAATTACCACCCGCTGACAAACGGCGCGACGACCGCGATCGCGCCCGGCGACTTGATCAAATTCATCGCCTCCACCGGTCATCAGGCCCGCATCGTCGATATGGATGCGCTCGACTGAAGCTATCGCCGACCCTTGCTTCCGCCCTGACGAATCGCCATGTTGGGGCCAATCGCGATACCGGTTTGGGATTTAGAACGATGGAACCGATCTTGAACATGGCGTCAGCGCCGGGCGCGGACGTCGTCAAGGATTCCGACACCAACAACTTCATGGCCGACGTCATCGAGGCGTCGCGCGAGGTCCCGATTATCGTCGATTTCTGGGCGCCGTGGTGTGAACCATGCAAGCAACTGGGGCCGACGATCGAAAAAGTCGTCCGCGAGGCAAAGGGCAAGGTCAAGCTGGTCAAGATCAACGTCGATGAAAACCAGGCGTTGTCGCAGCAGATGCGGATTCAGTCGATACCGGCGGTCTATGCGTTTTTTCAAGGCCAGCCCGTCGACGGCTTCGCCGGCGCGCTGCCGGAAAGCCACATCAAGGAATTCGTCCAGCGGCTACTCGATCTCGGCGGTGACGGCAGCGATTCGCCGGTCGAGGCGGTCTTGAAACAGGCCGCCGAGGCCTTGGAAAGCGGCCAACTCGGCGAAGCCAGCGCCCTCTACGGCCAGGTCCTCGGTCAAGAGCCCGACAACGTCAGGGCGGTCGCCGGAATGGTGCGCGCCTATCTCGCCGCCGGCGACACGGAGCGCGCGCGGCAGATCCTCGACACCGCGCCCGAGGGCGCCGACGATGCCGATCTGGGAGCGGCGAGATCGGCCCTCGAGCTGGCCGAGCAAGCGGCTGGAGCGTCGGGCAACCTCGCCGAGCTGCAGGCCAAGATCGTGGCCGATCCCAACGACCACGAGGCCCGCTTCGACCTGGCCAACGCCCTGCACGCGTCCGGAGACGGCGGCGGCGCGATCGACCAATTGCTCGAGATCGTCGAACGGAACCGTGGCTGGAACGAGGAAGCCGCGCGCAAGCAGCTGCTGAAATACTTCGAGGCCTTGGGCCCGACCCATGAGCTGACGATCGACGGCCGGCGCCGCCTGTCCTCGCTGCTCTTTTCGTAATGTCCGGACCGTTTCACCCGAACTTCGACGACCTGCCGCGGACGGCCCCCATCTTTCCGCTGACCGGTGCGTTGCTGCTGCCGGGCGGCCAATTGCCGCTCAACATTTTCGAGCCGCGCTATCTCAACATGACCCGCGACGCGCTCGGCGGCGATCGCATGATCGGAATGATTCAGCCGACCGAAAAAGAAGAACTGACGGAAGACGACCGCCCGCCGGTCTATCCGGTGGGCTGCCTCGGACGCATCACCGCGTTCAGCGAGACCGACGACGGCCGCTTCCTGATCACCTTGACCGGTGTCTGCAGGTTTCGGGTCGGACGCGAATTGCCGTTGATGAACGGCTACCGTCGCGTCGAGGCGCTGTTCGACCGCTACCAGGACGACCTCGAGCCGCCGCCCGACCTCCCCGTCGACCGCAAGCGATTGACGAATGCCCTGCGCCGGTTTCTCGAAAGCCAGGATATCGAGGCCGACTGGGAATCGATCGACGAGGCCAGCAACGCCTATCTGGTCACCGCGCTTGCCATGGTGTGCCCGTTCGAGCCGCAGGAAAAACAAGCGATCCTCGAGGCCCCCGACCTGCCGGCCCGGGCCGAGACCATAATTACCTTATTGGAGATGGGCGGGCTCAATGGGCTGGATGCACCCGCCGCGCGCCATTGAGCCGTCATGGAGAAGCCGATGTCAGAACATGGTCATAAGATCGACCCCAAACTTCTGGAGATCCTGGTCTGCCCGCTGACCAAGAAGAGCCTGAGGTATGACGCCACACACCAGGAACTGATCAGCGACGGTGCCGGCCTGGCGTTTCCCATCCGGGACGGCATCCCGATCATGCTGCCCGACGAAGCGCGTGTCCTCGAGGATCACGAGGTCAAGAAATAGCATGGACGACGGCGGCGACGGCAAGGTTTGGCCGACGGAAATCCGCCTGCGCAAGGACGAAAAACGGCTCGAAGTCGATTTCGACGACGGCGCCAACTTTTCGTTGCCGGCCGAGTTGTTGCGGGTCGAGAGCCCGTCGGCGGAAGTCCAGGGTCACGGACCGAGCCAGAAGAAGATTCTGCCCGGGCGCCGCCATGTCGGCATCATGGAGATCGAGCCGGTGGGAAATTATGCCATCCGCATCAAGTTCGACGACCTTCACGACACCGGCATCTTTTCATGGGGTTATCTCTACGATCTCGGCGCGCGCCAGGACGAAATCTGGGCGACCTATATCACCGAGCTCGACAAGCGCGGCCTCAGCCGCGATCCCTAGTCGCAGGCGCCGGTTTGCTTCGGCGGGCAGGGCCGCGTGCCATAGGAGCAAAAGACGCAACAATCGCCCGGCTTGGGCTTGATCAGTTTGCCGCAGCCCGTGCAGTCGTAAAAATAGAGGCAGCAATCGGTCGGCATGATTTCGGTCGCACGGTGACCGCATTCGGGGCACGTCACGACGGAATCGAGGTCAACCATCGCCTTCCCTTTGGCGCCGCAACACGGCCATCACGGTGATGACGACAAAGACGGCGAGTAGCGGAAACAGCACATAATCGAGCCAGCCAACGGCGGCCCCGAGGCCGATAGCGCCGAGAATGAGGACCAGCACCGGCGTGAAGCAGCAGATCGCCGTCAGCAGCGTTCCGATGACGCCGGTCCTGAGCAGGCGATCGTTCGGCGACGGCATCCGATCTAGAGCGCTTCGCCGCGCATCAGGCGCGGCAGGTCCCCGACCACGCCCATGGCATGGCGCATAAACAGGCGCTTCAGCGGCGGCAGGCGGTTGACGGCGGCGAGGCCGAGGTCGCGGGCCAGCTTGACCGGCGCGATATCGTTCGAGAACAGGCGGTTGAGCGAATCGGTGGCGGCGATCAAGGCGAGATTGTCGAACCGGCGCCAGCGCGCATAGCGTTCGAGGACGTCGTCGGCACCCATATCGAGCCCGAGACGGCGGGCGTCGATCATCACCTCGGCCAGGGCGGCGACGTCCTTGAGGCCGAGATTGAGGCCCTGGCCGGCGATCGGGTGAACGGCGTGGGCGGCGTCGCCGATCAGCGCCAGCCGGCGGTCGGCGTAGCGGTTGGCGTGGAGCAGCGCGAGCGGATAGGACCAGCGCGGCCCGGTCAGCGACAACGCCCCGAGAAAACCGCCGACCCGGCGCTCGATCTCGGCCAGGAATTCGTCATCGGGCAGCGCCATCATCGCCGGCGCGAGGTCGGCGCGCTCGGTCCACACCAGCGACGAACGGTTTCCGGTCATCGGCAGGATCGCGAACGGCCCGGCCGGCAGAAACCGCTCATGGGCGACCCCGCGATGGGACCGCGCGTGGGCGATGGTGCAGACGATACCGGTTTGGGGATAGGACCATTCGGTCGCCGCGATGCCGGCGCGCCGGCGAATGAAGGAATTGCGGCCATCGGCGCCGACGAGGAGAGGGGCGCGGAGAACGGTTCCGCCTTCGAGCCGCACTATTGCCGCGGCACCGTCGCAAGCAAAGTCGGCGACCGCCGCCGGGGCCAGCAATCGAATCCGGTCGGTACCGCGGGCGGCGGCGTGAAGCGCGGTCCGGGTTACGCGATTTTCAACGATGAAGCCGAGCGGTTCGCCGTCGACCATCGCGCCGTCATAGTGGAGAAACAGACGCGAATCGCCATCGGACACGCGGATGTCGACGATCGGCTCGGCCTCCGCCGCCATCGCCGGCCAGACCCCGATGGCGTCGAGCAGTCGCTGGCTGCCGTAGGCGATCGCCGAGGTGCGGCCGTCGAAGCCGGCATCGACCTGGGCCGCCGGATCGGCACGGTCGACGACCGCCGTACGCAGGCCGCCCGCCGCCGCCGCGACGGCCAGGGTCAGACCGACCATGCCGCCGCCGACGATGATCAGATCGGTTTCACTGTCCGCGCGCGTTTCGATCCCCGCCATGACATCCTGTTTGAACCGGAGGCGGGGATTTGTCTAGAGCATCATGCTCGCGCGTCGCGCGGTAACGTGATGGTCGCCCGCAGCCCGCCGCCGTCCCGGTTGGCCAGGGTTACGTCACCGCCATGGCTGCGCACGATCGAGCGCGCGATCGCCATGCCGAGACCGATGCCGCCGGTGTCGCGGCTTCGTGACTCCTCGAGACGGACGAAGGGGCCGAACACGCGTTCGCGGTCGGCGTCGGCGATGCCCGGCCCGTCGTCGTCGATGACGATGACGAATTCGGCGGGGGTTTCGCGCAGTCCGACCCGGGCCCGGTGGCCGTAGGCGACCGCGTTCTCGATCAGGTTGCGGATCGCGCGCTTCAGGCTCACCGGCCGGCAGGCATACGACGACGACGCGGTAACGTTGCCGGTGACATCCATTCCCATGTCGGCGAGATCGTCGCACAGACTTTGGACCAGCGCCGACAGGTCGACCCGGCGGGTGTCCTCCGCGGCCGCCTCCTCGCGGACGAAGGCGAGGACCGCTTCGGTCATCCTTTGCATCTCGTCGAGGGTGGCCAGGAACTTGTCGCGCGCGTCCTCGTCGTCGAGCAATTCGGCGCGCAACCGCAACGACGTGATCGGCGTGCGCAGGTCGTGGGAAATCGCCGCCAGCATGAGCGTGCGGTCGCGGACGAAGCGCTCGAGCCGTTCCCGCATGCGGTTGAAGGCACGGGTCGTGCGGCCCACCTCCAGCGGACCGTCCTCGACCACCGCTGGCAGGTTTTCGCCGCGGCCGAGGCCGTCGGCGGCTTCCGCCAGGCGCTGCATCGGCCGGGTAATGCGGCGCACGACGAAAACGACGATGACCGCGATCGCTAGCGCCATCACCGCCATCGAAACCAGCGACGGCCAGGCCCACGCCGGGGCCGCCGGCGGCAGCACGGTCTCGACGTTGAGCCAATGGCCGCCGCGCGGCCGTACGGAGATCGTCAGCTCGAGCGGCTTCCGACCCTCGCGCCACCGCCTTCCGTCCTTCGACCGCCGGTCGTCGCGCCATTTGTGGTCGTCGTCATCGTCGTCGTCCCAGTCGAACCAGCGGTCGTCGGCGCGCGACGCCTCGACCAGAACGATTTCGGCGGCACCGCCGAGAAGCTCGTCGAGGCGCCGGGCAAGACGGTTATTGCGGAACCGGGCACGTTCGCTATCGACCGCGCTTTCATCGTCGAGCCAGGCGCGCAGTCGCGGCGTCGTCATCGTCTCGACGATACGGCCATGGATCTCGGCCGGCGTGTCCTGGAGCAAACGGAAGAGGGCCGCCGTCCGCACCAGCACCGCCTCACGTCCGGCGGCGCGGACGGCGTGACGGCGCTCGTCGAGAAAGATGACGATGCTGACCGCCTGCGATACCACCAATGCCAGCAGCAACAAGGCGATCAGCCGCCCGGCCAGGCTTCGCGGCAGCAGTGACCTCATGATCGTTCGACCGTCGCGGTGAACCGGTAGCCGCCGCCCCATACGGTCTTGACCAGCGCCGGGTTCTTCGGATCGGCCTCGATCTTGCGGCGCAGCCGGCTGACCTGGTTGTCGATGCTGCGGTCGAAAGCGTTGGCCGCCCGGCCGCGGGTGAGATCGAGCAGCTGATCGCGGCTCAACACCATGTTGGGCCGGGCGAGGAAGGTGCTGAGCAGGAGGAATTCGCCATTGCTGAGCGGCGTCACCACGCCGTCGGCGCCGACCAGATGGCGCTGGTCGACATCCAAGGTCCAGCGGTCGAAGCGAATCTCGTTGGTCGCCAGCGGCGCACGCTGAGGTGGCAGGCTGTGGGCCCGGCGCAAGACCGCCTTGATGCGGGCCAGCAGCTCGCGCGGATTGAACGGCTTGGTCACATAGTCGTCGGCACCGATTTCGAGACCGACGACGCGGTCGGTTTCCTCGGCCATCGCGGTCAGCAGGATCACCGGCAGGTCGGTGCTCTCGCGCAGAAAGCGGCACAGCGACAGGCCGTCCTCGCCGGGCATCATGACGTCGAGCACGACCAGATCGATGGCGCTCCCCTGCAAAACGCGGCGCGCCGCCGCGCCGCTCTCCGCGACCGTGACCCGGAACCCATGCTTGGTCAGGTACTTGGCGAGCAGGTCGCGGATGTCGCGATGGTCGTCAACGACCAGGATGTGGGGCGACGCTTCCATTCACTCGGTCTCTTCCACGCTGTCGGTCCCACTATGGGTGCGGCGGCCCGCGAGGGCAGCGGAAAAGTGTATCAAATTGTCGCAACGCCGCCATTTGCGGTCATTTGCGACGATTCTCCCGTTTTCGGACGTACTTTCGCGACATTGCCCCGCCATATGTGGGTCATCGTAAATTGACCGCAACGAGGACCATCATGAAACGCACGACGAAGACACTTCTGGCCGCCGGCATGATCGCCGCCGCCGGCAGCATGGCGCTCGCCGGAGCCTCCTACGCCGAGCGTGGCGGGTATCGCGACGGCAAGGAAGAGTGCCGCGGCTTTCACGGCAAGAAACATCAGCGCGCCGACCGTCACGGCGGCCGGACGATGATGTTGGTCGAGGAATTCGACACCAACCAGGATGGCAAGGTGACCCAGGCCGAGATCGACGAGGGCCGCCAGGGCCTGGTCACCAAGTTCGACGCCGACCAGGACCGGCAACTGACCCTCGGCGAATACGAGGCGCTGTGGCTCGACGCCATGCGCGATCGGATGGTCGACCGCTTCCAACACCTCGACGCCGACGGCGACGCCATCGTCACCATAATCGAGTTCCAGGCCCCGATGGCGACCATCGTCGCCGACAAGGATCGTAACGACGACGGCGCGCTCGGCCGCGACGACGGGCGGCGTCACAAAGGCGATCGTCACCATGATCGCGACGACGATGGCGATCACGATAACGACGACGACGACAAAGCCGGCAAGAACGACGACTAGCCGACCCGGGCCGATTCTCCCATTCGGCTCCTTTCGGTCAAGGCGGGCTGCGGCGCACCGCGCCGGGCCCGCCGCGTCTCGCCCGCAGCCGTGCAAAACTGCCTAATTAATAACCACATTTTTCAAACGCCTAATTTGTAGGCAATTGGGCATCGCGCCGGCCTTCGTCCAAGTTCGCGACTTTCTTCTTAATATCCTGAACCATAACCGTTATTCGCCGCCGTGCCGAGTTGGCACGCTTCTTGATGATTGTACCGTGAGCCCCGCCCGTCGGGACGGGGCACAACAATCGGAGGCGGCGGCCATGAAACTCATCACGGCGATCATCAAGCCCTTCAAATTGGACGCGGTGCGTGATGCCTTGACCGAGAACGGGGTCGACGGCGTCACCGTCACCGAGGTCCGCGGCTTCGGCCGCCAGAAGGGGCACACCGAAATCTACCGCGGCACCGAATACGCGGTCAGCTTCGTACCCAAGCTCAAGATCGAAATCGCCGTCGCCGACGATCGGAGCGTCCGCGTCGTCGAGGTGATTCGCGATGCGGCACGGACCGAGCGCATCGGCGACGGCAAGATCTTCGTCACCGACCTCGATTCCGCCCTGCGTATCCGTACCGGCGAAATCAACGCCGAAGCCTTGTAGGAGAGGACAGACCATGACCACCGGATGCCGCCGCCTGATCGTCGCCGCCCTCGCCACCGTAGCCGCCCTCGCCACGACGGGGCCGGCCGCGGCCGAGCCCGCCGCCGTTCCGCTCGAATCGCAGTACATTTTCAACACCCTGTCGTTCCTCATGCACGGCTTCCTCGTGATGTGGATGGCGGCCGGCTTCGCCATGCTCGAATCGGGCCTCGTGCGCACCAAGAACACGGCGACCATCTGCCTCAAGAACATCGCGCTCTATTCGATCGCCGGGATCGCCTTCTACCTGGTCGGGTACAACCTCATGTATGACGGCGTCGACGGCGGCTTCATCGGCACCTTCACCTGGTGGTCGGCCGACGACAGCGCGGCGCTGGCCGGCGAGTTCGAAGCCGGCGGCTACGCGGCGGCGTCGGACTGGTTCTTCCAGATGGTGTTCGTCGCCACCGCCGCCTCGATCGTCTCCGGCACCCTGGCCGAACGCATCAAGCTGTGGCCGTTCCTCGCCTTCGTCGTCATCCTCAGCGCCGTCATCTACCCCATCGAGGGCGCCTGGCAGTGGGGCGGCGGCTGGCTCTCCGAAATGGGCTTCGCCGATTTCGCCGGGTCGACCATCGTTCATTCGACGGGCGGCTGGGCCGCGCTGACCGGCGCCGTCATCCTCGGCGCCCGCCGCGGCAAATACACCAAGAGCGGCAAGATCAACGTCATGCCCGGGGCCAACCTGCCACTCGCCACGCTCGGCACCTTCATCCTGTGGCTCGGCTGGTTCGGCTTCAACGGGGGCTCCCAGCTCGCCATGGGCTCGGCCGCGGATGCCATCGCCATTTCGACGATCTACGTCAACACCAACCTGGCCGCCGCCGGCGGCGTGGTGGCGGCGATGGTCCTGACCCAGCTGCTGTACCGCAAGGTCGACCTCACCATGGCGCTCAACGGAGCGATCGCCGGGCTGGTCAGCATCACCGCCGGCCCCGATACGCCGTCGATGGGCATGGCCATCGTAGTCGGCGGCGTCGGTGGCGCGCTCGTCGTGTTCTTCGTGCCGTTGCTCGATCGCCTCAGGATCGACGACGTCGTCGGCGCCATCCCGGCCCATCTGTTCGCCGGCATATGGGGCACCATGGCGGTGCCGCTGACCAACCCGGACACGACGTTCGCCGCCCAGGGTCTCGGTGTCGTCGCCGTCGGGTTGTTCGTCATCGCCGCCAGCTCCCTGACCTGGTTGCTGCTCAAGGCCGTCGTCGGCATCCGCGTCAGCGAGGAGCAGGAAGACGCCGGGCTCGACATGTCGGAGCTCGGCATGGAGGCCTACCCCGAGTTCGCCCGCCAAGGCCAAAGCCTGTAGCGCTCGTGCGGCACCGGGCGGAGACTGGTGCGGCGACCCGGTGGCGGGCCGCGTCGGCGGCATGGCAGCCATGCGCCGACACCGGCTGCGCGAAGCCGCTCATCATGCTTACGTGATACCTGAAAGGAGGGCACTGCGATGATTGCAATTTCGAAAGTTTTGATCGGGCTTTTGGCGCGTTTGTGCCAAGCCTTTGCCGTCAGCCCGGACAGCATCCGCCAGGGTCGGCGCGGCAACCTGCCGCCGCCCGAAGGAGGCATCGCGGCGTTCTAGGTCGCGTCCCGCTGCTCGTCGGCTTCGTCCTGGCTGGCTTCCATGGCCATGGCGGCGGCAAGCGCGGTGGTGCGCATCGGCAGGTCCAGCCCCGGCAGTCTGTCTTCCAACGCGACCGACGGCCGCCGCGTCATGCGGTATAGGGCGAACAGCCCGATCAGCACGTGCACCACGGCGATCGACCACAGGAACGCCGGCGCGCCCGCCACCGACATCATCGCCGACACCGTCAACGGCCCCAGCACGGCGCCGGCGCCGGTGACCAGGACCAGCGAACCGCTGGCGGCGACGATCTGCTTGGCGTCCAGATAGTCGTTGGTATGCGCGATACAGAGCGAATACATCGGCAGCGACATGCCGCCGAACAGAAAGACCAGGGTAAAGAACGGCAGGCCGTCGCGCGCGGCCAGCGCCATCGCGCCGAGTGCCGCGGCGGCGGCCAGAAAGGTCGCGACGGTGAGCACGATGCGACGGTCGAATTGGTCCGACAGGCGGCCGATCGGCCATTGCAGCACCACGCCGCCGACGGTGAACAGACCCATGAACAGGGCGATGGCGGAAACCGGAAAATTCATTTCTTCGCCATAGACCGCGCCCATGCCGTAGAACGCGCCTTGCCCCACGCCGACGCCGAGGCAGCCGATCACGCCCAGCGGCGAGATGCGATAGAGCCCGATGAGGCCGACCGGGTCGGGCGCATCGTAGGACGGGGCGGTGACCGCGGTCAGCGAGATCGGCACCATGGACAGCGACACCAGCACCGAGACCAGGATGAACAGCACGAAGCCGCCGGGATCGGCGACGGTAAGCAGGAATTGGCCGCAGGCCAGCCCACCGAGCATGCACACCATGTAGATCGACAGCAATTGCCCGCGGTTCTGGTTGGTGCCGGTGGCATTGAGCCAGCTCTCGGCGACGACATAGAGGCCGGCATAGGCGAAACCGGTGACAATGCGCATGGCGGTCCACACCGCCGGATCGACGAATACGGCGTGGACCAGAGCCGAAGCCGAGGCGATCGATGCCAGGGCGGCGAAGACGCGGACATGCCCGACCCTTTTGACCACCACCGGCGCCACCGTCGAGCCGGCGAGAAAGCCGAGATAATAGCCCGACATGACGAAACCGGTGACCGCGGTCGGAAATCCTTCGATGGTCGCGCGAATGCCCAGCAACGACCCCTGCAGACCGTTACCCAGCATCAACAGGCTCATGCCCAGAAGGAGTGTCCAGCAGGAGACGATCGTAGCGTACATCGGCACCCTTCTTGGGGCTCGTGTGATCCGGATGAGGAATAACGTGGCCCGTTTCGCGCTTCTGCCTGAGATTTGACCCGCGATCCAGCGAAAAAATCGCATGGCGCCTGCGTGTCAACGGCATGGCGCGGGGCGCGGCTCCCGTTCTTGTCCTGTTCGCGCTTTGCCATTATGATGGCGGCGGGTTGTGGTTGGGGCGAGCTTAAGGGGACCGTAATGTCCCGGAGCTGCCCGCCGTGAATAAATATCGATTTCCTTCCATTTCGGCTGCCGAAGGATCCGATGGCGATGGTCGTCCGCCATTGGTGATAAGCCGATGGCGATAACCTCGACCCGCGCCGACCGCGCGACCCTGTTGCCGCCCGCGTTGAGCGCGTTGTTGCGGCGACGGATCCTGCAGCTGTTCGGCATCGCGCTGACCGCATTGGGACTGGCCGCGCTGGCCCTGGTCGCCAGCTATTGGCCGACCGATCCATCATTCAATCGCGCCGCCGAGGGACCGGTCCGCAATCTGCTTGGCGCCCCCGGCGCCTACACCGCCGACTTGCTGGTCCAAACCCTCGGTCTGGGTGCGATGGCGGTCGTCGTCGTGCTCGTCGGCTGGGGCTGGCGTCTGATGCGCGACGGCCGCATCGAACAGATCTGGCTCCGGCTCCTGCTGGTGCCGTTTACCCTGATCCTGACCGCGACCGCCGTGGCCGATTTCCCGCCGCCCGCGGAATGGCAACTCAGCAGCACGATGGGCGGCTTCGTCGGCACCCTGATGCTGGGCCGACTGACCACCCTGATTGGCGCCATCGCGCCGGTCTCGGCCGGTTGGATCGCCGCAATCGTCGGCCTCGCGGTGGTCATGCTGTTGCTCTACCTGATCGCCGTGCCGGCCCGCGAATGGCGTGAGCTGGCGCGCGGCATCGGCTGGTTGTTCACGACCTTCAGGAGCGGCGGCCGGCTGGCCGTCGAGGCGGCCACCGCGCCGGCGCGCTCGATCGATGACGGCATGGGTCCGGTGCGCCCGGCCCCGGCGCCGCCGCCGGAGCCGGCGCCCAAGGCGGAGAAGAAAAAGCGCTCGATCGTCGCGCCCAAGAAGAAAAAGGCCAAGCCCGGCCGGCGTGCGGAACGCGACCGCCAGCCGACCCTCGACCTGCTGCCGCAGGAGGAATATCACCTGCCGCCGCTCGACCTGCTCGAATTGCCGGCGCGCAGCGCGGCCACCGACAAGGTCGACGATGAGGCGCTGGCGCAGAACGCGCGCTATCTCGAATCGGTGTTGCAGGATTTCGGCGTCAAGGGCGAGATCGTCAAGGTCCGTCCGGGACCTGTCATCACCCTCTACGAATTGGAACCCGCCCCCGGTACCAAGGCCTCCCGGGTCGTCGGGTTGGCCGACGATATTGCCCGCTCGATGAGCGCGGTCTCGGTCCGCATCGCCGTCATACCCGGCCGCAACGTGATCGGCATCGAGCTGCCGAACCGCCGCCGCGAGGTCGTCTACCTGCGCGAAATTCTCGGCTCCGAAATCTACGAGAAGACCTCGGCCCAGCTCACCCTCGTCCTCGGCAAGGAGATCGGCGGCGCGCCGGTGATCTCCGACCTCGCCCGCATGCCCCACCTGCTGATCGCCGGCACCACCGGTTCGGGCAAATCGGTGGCCATCAACACGATGATCCTGTCGCTGCTCTACCGGCTGCCGCCCGACCAATGCAAGTTCATCATGATCGATCCCAAGATGCTCGAGTTGTCGGTCTATGACGGCATCCCGCACCTGATCTCGCCGGTCGTGACCGAGCCCAAGAAGGCGGTGGTCGCGCTCAAATGGGTGGTGCGCGAGATGGAAGGCCGTTACCAGGCGATGTCGAAGCTCGGCGTCCGCAACATCCACGGCTACAACACCCGCGTCGCCGACGCCCGGCGCAAGGGCGAAGTGCTGATGCGCAAGGTGCAGACCGGCTTCGACCCCGATACCGGCAAGCCGGTTTTCGAGGAGCAGCCGCTGCCGCTCGATCCGCTGCCCTACATCGTCGTCGTCGTCGACGAGATGGCCGACCTGATGCTGGTCGCCGGCAAGGATATCGAGGCCGCCGTGCAACGCCTGGCGCAAATGGCGCGGGCCGCCGGCATCCACATCCTGATGGCCACCCAGCGGCCGTCGGTCGACGTCATCACCGGCACCATCAAGGCCAACTTCCCGACCCGCATCAGCTTCCAGGTGACCTCCAAGATCGATAGCCGCACCATCCTCGGCGAACAGGGGGCGGAGCAGCTCCTGGGCCAGGGCGACATGCTGTTCATGGCCGGCGGCGGCCGCATTTCGCGGGTCCACGGCCCCTTCGTCAGCGACGAGGAGGTCGAGCAGGTGGTCCGCTTCCTGCGCAGCCAGGGCGCGCCCGATTATGTCGAGGCGATCACCGAGGAGCCCGACGAGCCGGGGCTGCTCGGCGGCCTCGACGGCGACGGCGGCGACGAGCTCTACGAGCAGGCGGTGCAGCTGGTGCTGCGCGAGCGCAAGGCCTCGACCAGCTTCGTCCAGCGCCACCTGCAGATCGGCTACAACCGCGCCGCGCGCATCGTCGAGCAGATGGAAAGCGCGGGCATCGTCAGCCCGGCCAACCATGTCGGCAAGCGCGAAATCCTGATGGGCGGCGAGGGGGATATCTAAAGCGCCACGAAATCGCCCAAACTTCGCGGTGGCGAACGGCCCCGTTTCGACTTACATAGAGACCATGGTTTCGAGATTCGCGAAATGGCCGCGCGGCGGCGGCGGTCTGATGGCGCTGGTGGTGGCGCTATCACTGTCGCTGGCGCTGCCGGCCCAGGCGCTATCCGAGCGCGACCAGGCCGACCTCGACCGCGTCGAGGAATACCTCAACGGTCTCACCACCGTCGCCGCCCGCTTCATGCAGATGTCGCCCGACGGCGGCATCGCGACCGGATCCTTCTTCCTTTCGCGCCCCGGCAAGATGCGGGTCGAATACGACCCGCCGGTCAAGATCCTGATGGTCGCCACCGGGCGCGCGTTTTTCTTCTACGACGGCTCGGTCAAGCAGACGGTCGAAATGTCGATCGACGACACGCCGGCCTATTTCCTCGTCGAGGAACATACGGAATTCGGCAAGAACGTTCTGGTGCGCCGCCTCGAACGCGCCGATGACACCCTCAAGGTGACCTTGGTCCAGGCCGAGCAGCCGGACTCCGGCACGGTCGAACTGATCTTCAAACGCGAGCCGCTCGAGCTCAGCCGCTGGAGCATCTTCGATCCCGACGGCCAGGAGACCCGCGTGGCGCTACTCGATTCCGTGTTCGGCGCCGAACTCGAGGAACGGCTGTTCCTCTACATTTCCCCCGACATCACCGGACCCAACAAATAGCGACGGCGCCCCGGCAGCCGGAGGACGCTTGTCATCGGCAAGGTCGGCCCCTATGACTGAACCCGAGGGCGCATGGACGCTTTTCAGCGAGGGCTTTGCATGACCTTGGCCTCGGCGTGACGGCGAGCAAGAACCCGACACCGGTCGCCGAGTTCGGGGCGCTTGCCCTGGCATTGGTCTTCGCCTTGGTCCAGGCCTGGACCATCGATTACGGCACGCGTTTCAACGACGTCGCTCACATCCGGAATTTCGTTTTCGATGGCGCGGCGCTGTCCGGGGCCTTCGAGCGGCAGGTGACCGTCATCGCGGTGGCTCCCGAGATTCCCGAATCCGCGGGCAAGGCCGCGATGCGGTTCAAGCTCTATAGCGTCAATCCGGACGAGCATATGGCGATCATGGCGCTGAGCCGGATGAAGCCGCGCGAATTCGATTTCAATCCCGATTACTACCAGTATGGCGGCGCCTTCCTTTATCCCCTCGGGCTCTGGTACTTCGTCCTCTCGAAGGCCGGCATCATCGAGGTGGGGTCGCTCGAAGAGGTCCTGAAATCGCCCGACGGGCTCGACGAAGTGTATGTTGCGGGGCGGGTCTTCGTCCTGATCGCGTTTCTTCTCTCCGCTTTGGTCCTTTATAGAACCTTCCGAATTGTCGGCGACCCGTGGTCGGCGACCTGGGCGCTCGGCATTTATCTCTTCGTTCCCGCGACCATCGTGTTTAGCGTGGTGACGAAGCCCCATTGGTATGCCTTGCTGTGGGTCTGCGGCGGCCTCTACGTCCTGGTCCGCGCCTGGCAGCGGCACGACTTCCGCGTAGGAGACGAACTGGCGTTGGGTGTGCTGGGCGGTCTCGCTCTCGCTTCCGTTCCGCTCAATCCCGGCCCCGCCTTGCTGCTGGGCTTCGCCGTGCTCGCGGCGGTGCGCGACGGATCGATGAATCCCCGCGCGCTTTTCCGCATTCCGCTTGCCGCGTTCCTCGCCTTCTTCGCGACCAGCCCCTATTTTGTCATCGACTTGGGCCGGCTCGGCCTCGAGACGAGCCAATCGACGGGCTGGGTTGACTATTCCATCGACCCGGAACGCATCTGGGGGTTTTTCGCGACTCCGCTGGTGCTCGGCTTCGGGCTTGCGTTCGTGCTGCTGTTGCTCGGTCTATGGCTGTACCGCCTGGCCACCGGCCGCGGACCGGTGACGTGGTGGGCAGCCGCGCTCCTCGCGGGGCCTATCCTGTTCTATGCCTATGTCACGCAGGGGCTCGACGGCGGCGCTCTGAGCTACCGGTATTTAGGCTTCATGGTGCCGATCGCGTTGCTGGTCACCGTTTCTCGGCCGTGGCCGCATCGCCGGCCAGTCCTTGCCGCAGTCTTCGTGCTGACCGTCCTGCAGACCGTTCCCCTCAAGATCGCCTATGTCGACGAAAACGACCCGCTACGGGGAACGCGCCTCGCCGCGGCCGCCTGGGTGTCCGCAGAGGTTCCCGCGGGGAGCAGCGTCTGCGCCGGCACCGCGCGCCCGTCCCCCTACCGCATGCCGCCTCTCGATGTCGCGCGCTATCGGCTGCACGGCCCCGATTGCGGCTACCACATCGTCGTCGGCGACCCGAAACGCTCGCCCGCCCCCGACGGCTACGAGCGCGTCAAGGAATTCGCGCCTCGCGGCTGGCATGACTCGGTCGCGGTCATCCACGCCAACGCGAACCCCTTCATCACGATCTACCGGCGATTGGCGCCGGCAACATTCAATTAGAGCCCGACCGGCTTGATCGAATCGCCGTCACTCACGGCGCGGCGCGGAACGGCGTGACGAATAGGTCGTGGAACGGCTGCTCGTCTTGGCCCTCGACGCCGATTTCCATGTCCGCCGTCCGTCGATGGCCGCTGCGGGTGCGGAACAGCGGGTCCCAGAAGCTGAAGATCGTGCCGTAGTTCGAATCCGTGTCGCGCCGCACCCGGTGGTGATGGACCCAGTGGATGCCGGGCGTGATGATGACCTTCGACAGCACGGTTTCGACAAGTGCCGGCAGGCGCAAATTGGAATGGTGGAACACCGCGCCGGCCAGGACCAGGGTCTCGAACACGACCACCGAGGCGAATGGAATATCGAGCACGATGATGACCGGTGCGCGGGCGAGCGCCGACAGGAAGACCTCGCCGAAGTGGAAGCGCACCGCCGACGTGGTGTCGAGAAAGCGGTCGAGATGGTGGACCAAGTGAAAGCGCCACAGGAACGGCACCTCGTGGTTGGCCCGGTGCCACCAATAGATCCACAAATCGAGGATGATGATGTCGAGGACCAGCACCCACCAATCGGGCCGAAGCCCGAGCCCGTGAGCGCCGGCCCAGGCCGAGATCGGCAGCACGAACAACGGCGACAACAGCGCGTTGACCACGAACAGACCCAGATTGCGGCCGAACCGCGGCCAATCGCGCCGCCATTCGACCTCGCGGCCGCCCTCTTCGAGGATCGCCGTGGTCGCGGCGTGAACGCGTTCGCCGACAAACAGGAGGACGAACCAGACGGTGACCACGAGGGCTTTGTTTTCGACGAATACCGCGGCGGCGTCTTCCATCCTCGACATATGGCATCGCCCGTGCGCCATGCCAATGCGGCAATTCGGACATGGCTGCCCCGTCGAAACGCCCCTTGCCGGTCGGTCGCCGACCATGGTAGCGAAAAGCCATGTCCAGCGCCCCGCATCCCCTGGTCGGCGTTCCGGCCTGCGTCAAGACCATCGAGACGCACCCGTTCCACGCCGCCGGGCACAAATACATCACTGCCATCGCGTTCGGCGCCGACGCTCAGCCGGTGATCATTCCCGCCCTTGGTGCCCACTACGACATTCCGCTGATGATCGAGCGGTTCGACGGCTTCCTGGTCACCGGCAGCCCGTCGAACGTCGAGCCCCACCGCTATGCCGGCCCGCCGAGCCGCGAGGGCACCTTGCACGATCGCGACCGCGACGAGACGACGCTGCCGTTGATTCGCGCCGCGATCGATGCCGGCGTGCCGCTGCTCGCGATCTGCCGCGGTATCCAGGAACTGAACGTCGCGCTCGGCGGCACGCTGCACCAGAACCTGCACGAGGTGCCGGACCGCCTCGATCACCGCGCCCCGGAGGGCCAGCCCCACGACATCATGTACGGACCGGCGCACGCCATCGAGATGGCGCCGGGCGGCATGACGGCCGAGCTCGCCGGGACTACTGAAATGGACGTCAATTCGCTCCACTCCCAGGGCATCGACCGGCCCGGCGAGGGTCTTGTGATCGAGGCCACGGCGCCCGACGGCACCGTCGAAGCGGTGCGCGTCGATCAGGCCCGCGCCTTCGCGCTCGGCATTCAGTGGCACCCGGAATTCAAGTTCCAGGACAACGCCTTCGGCCGCGCCCTGTTCGGCGCCTTCGGCGACGCTTGCCGCGCCCACGCCACAGCGAGCCACGACAAGCATCCCGTCCACCGTGTGGCTTAGGTTCGCGCCGCGAAGGCACTGGATCCCAGTTCTGCGAGACAACCCCTCACCCGGCTCGGGCCGGTCGCGGCTTCGCCGCGCTCGACCTCTGCCGCCCTCTCCCCGGAGGGGCGAGGGAAAATGCCGTGACCTTAGTCGAACTCCCTCTCCCCAATTTTGGGGAGAGGGTCGGGGTGAGGGGTAATTTCCACGACTGCGTTGGGAAAACCGGAAATCCGCCGGCGGTTCAGCCGCGGGCAATCGCCGTCACCGCATCGGCGAAGCGGTCGATCTCGTCCTCGTCGTTGTAATAGTGGACCGAGGCACGGATGACATCGGGCAGGCCGCGTTCGGTGGCATCGAGGAGCGTGCTGCTGGGTGTCGACACCGAGACGTTGATCGCCACCGCGCCGAGCCGCGCCTTGACCTCATCGGCATCGATACCGTCGACGGTGAAGCTGACGATGCCGCAGCGCCGGCGTCCGATGTCGCGGACGGTGACGCCGGGGATCGCATCGAGGCGGCGACGTGTCGTTTCGCCGAGCGCGAAAACGCGGTCCGCGATGGCGTCGAGGCCCCAATCGAGCGCGTAGTCGGCGGCGGCGCCGAGGCCCAGCTTGGCGGCGTAGTTGTTCTCCCAGTTCTCGAACCGGCGGGCGTCGGGTCGCAGCTCGTAGCGGTCGGGCGCGACCCAGCGCGCCGAGTGCATGTCTATCATCGGCGGCTCGAGATCGTCGAGCAGCGCGCGCCGGACATAGAGAAAGCCGATGCCGCGGGGACCGCGGAGGAATTTCCGCCCGGTCGCGGTCAGCATATCGCAGCCGATCGCGGCGACGTCGATCGGCATCTGGCCGACCGATTGGCAGGCATCGAGCAGGAACGGGATGCCGTGACGGCGCGCAATAGCGCCGATCTCCGCGGCGGGATTGACCAGGCCGCCATTGGTCGGAACGTGGGTCACCGAAATCAGCTTGACCCGGTCGTCGATCATTGCCTCAAGGGCCTCGGGCGAGGTCTCGCCGCTGGCCATCGAGGGGATTATTTCGATGACGGCGCCGGTGCGCCGCGCGACCTGCAGATAGGCGAGATAGTTGGCGGCGTATTCAGCGCCGGCGGTGAGGATGCGGTCACCCCGGCCGAAGGGCAACGCGTAGAACGCCATGTCCCAGCCGACGGTCGCGTTCTCGACGACGGCGATCTCGTCCGGCGCCGCGTTGATCAGCCGGGCGAGGGAGTCATAGACCGCGTCGATGCGCGCGGCCTCGCGCGCCGCCGCCTCGTAACCGCCGATCCGCGATTCGAGGTCGAGATGGTCGCGCTGGGCGGCGATCACCGGGCGCGGCATCAGCGCGGCGCCGGCGTTGTTGAGGTGGACGACGTGTTCCGTCCCCGGCGTGTCGGCCCGGGCCCGGGCCACATCGATCGTCATCTCGGTTCGGCGCTCCTCGTATTGGAGACCGCACTATAGGGCCGGGCCCCGCGACTGCAACGGATGCGTCCCGATTGCGCCGCCGCGACCGGGCCGTTAGAGGGCTATGTGTCCATGTGGAAACAATTCTGGTGCGGTTTGGGCGTGGCAGGCCGCAAGGCGCCGTCCGAAACGCGATGCCGAAGCATCGGGTGAGGGCGGCAACGACGCGGATGCCCGCCCAAACGCAACCCTGTCGGGCCGGGGCCTTTTTCGCCATGACGGCGTCAACCGCCTCGACCGTATGCGGGATACGCTCTTCGGCGCTTTCCTGGTCACGGCGAAATATGCCTCCGGCAGAATGGTTCCACATGGACACATAGTGCTCTAAACAAGGGACCGGCGGGCCGTGGCCGATAACCGGGCCGCCCGCCATGCCGGATCGAGGTGCCGATCGATGACCTACGCCATATCCCTGTGGGATCCGCCCGCTGTGCCGGTCGCCGGCAGCGCCGACCTGTTTCCCGTGCGGCGCATCTATTGCGTCGGCCGCAACTATGCCGCCCATGCCCGCGAAATGGGCTTCGACCCCGACCGCGAACCGCCGTTCTTCTTCATGAAGCCGGGAGACGCCATCGTCCAGAACGGGGCCGCGATCCCCTATCCGCCGGCGACCTCGAACTACCACTTCGAATTCGAGCTGGTCGCCGCGATCGGTACCGGCGGTGCCGATATTGCGGCCGACCGGGCGCTCGACCATGTCTTAGGCTATGCGCCGGGGCTCGACATGACCCGCCGCGACGTGCAGATCGCCGCCCGCGAGATCGGCCGCCCGTGGGACATGGGCAAGGGATTCGACAATTCGGCACCATGCGGCACGGTCCATCGGGTCGCCGATGTCGGCCATTTCGAGAGCGGCCTGATCCGCCTCACCGTGAACGGCGAGACCCGTCAGGAATCGGACATCGCCAATCTGATCTGGAGCGTCAGCGAGACCATCGCCTATCTCTCCGGCCTGGTGACCCTGGCACCCGGCGACCTGATCTATACCGGCACCCCCGAAGGGGTCGGCCCGGTGGTAGCGGGCGATCGCCTCGATGGACATATCGACGGCCTCGACGACCTCACCGTCACCATAATCTGAATCGATGGCGATCCGCATCGCCACTTGGAACATCAACTCGGTCCGGTTGCGGGTCGAGCAGATCGGTCATTTCACGGCCGAGTTCGCCCCCGACATCCTGTGCCTGCAGGAGATCAAGGTCACAACCGATTTGTTCCCCGCCGCGGCGATGCGCGAGATCGGCTTCCGCCATCAGCACGTCCTCGGCATGAAGAGCTACAACGGTGTCGCCGTGCTGTCGCGGCTGCCGTTCAAAGCCACCGGCGGCGAGCGCTGGTGCGGCAAGGATGACAGCCGCCATGCCTGGGTCGAGCTGCGCGGCGGCGTCGAATTGCACAACTACTACGTCCCCGCCGGCGGCGACGTGCCGGACCCCGAGACCAACGCCAAGTTCGCCCACAAGCTCCATTTCATGACCGAGATGGCCAATTGGTGGGCGGCGCGCAAGGACCCGGCGCGCAAGGCGATCCTGGTCGGCGACCTCAACGTCGCCCCGCTCGAAACCGATGTCTGGTCGCACAAGCAATTGCTCCGCGTGGTCAGTCACACGCCGATCGAGGTCGAGCATTATCGCCGCGTCGCCGCCGCCCACGATTGGGTCGACGCGGTGCGCCATTTCGTGCCCGAGGAGGAGAAGCTGTTCAGTTGGTGGAGCTATCGTTCGCCGGACTGGACCGAGAACGACCGCGGCCGCCGCCTCGATCATATCTGGGTGACACCGGCGCTGGCGCCCAAGCTCAAGCGCGCCCAAATCCTGCGTGAGCTGCGGAGCTGGCAGCAACCCTCCGACCACGTCCCGGTCATGATCGATATCGCAATCTAGCGGCTCCGTTGCGATGGCGACCGAAGCAAAGATGGATATTGAACACGTCGCCAGGGAATCGGCGTCGGCGGACGAAATCGAACGCGAGGTTGGTATCGCTAATTACGTTATGTTGGTGGCCCCTCAGTTGCGCGGCCCGGTCGGACCGGTGTTCGCGGCGGCGCGCAAGATCGCCGCCATCGCAGAGGAGGCCGGCTCTTCGGCAATCGGCATTGCCAATATGGACTTTGTTGACCCGCGTAATGAGTCTTCGGTGTCATGGGCACCCTATTTTGAATGTGCAGAGATATGCGAGGCAACTGGGCCGAACGGCGACGCCGCCCCGCGAGGACCAAAAGGGAAAGCTTCGCGACTGCTCTCTCATCTCACGCAGAATAAGAGCAAACACGTCGGCGACGGCTTGCGTGCATTGTTCCGCCTGTCGTTGGCCACTCGGTATCAAGATTCGGCGGGCCGTGTAGGAGCACGGGGTGATCGCGTGCTGGGCTGGCTACGCCTTGTCGGCCGGCCATTCCGCGACATCGTGGTCTTCATGGTCGGACTGCCGCGCGTGATCAAGAATCTCGTCGCCGGCCCCGCGGTTTCCTGTGAACCATTCGCGGAATTGTCGCGCGGCCTGTCCAGCCTGGTCGGCGGCGGCGATCGTGCCGCGCCCGACGTCGCCGTGATCCTGTCCCGCGACCCTTCCGACCTCGACGCCCTGATCGATCTCGAATTGCTGGCCGACGGGTGGCGCGGAGAGATCGTTTTCGTCCTGCTGGTCGCGGAGAAAGGGCGCCTCGCTTTCGCCGAGACCATCGATCCCGAAACCCTGGGCAGCCGGTTGGCGACCTCCCGCGTCGCCGATCGCCTTCGCATCTTTTGCGATTCACCAACGCTAAGCGTCGAGCTCGAGGATCTCCTTTCGCTCGAGGTCGGACAACTCGATCGCCTTGAAGCTGACGACCTCGCGCCGTCATCGAGCGTCGCCGATGCCCACCGACCGGCGCAAAAGCTGGCCGTCGTCATTCGCCCGCAATGGCTGTTCTGCGGCAGCAACATGGTGTTCGCCAACCAGATCTCCTATTTGGTGGAGCGCGGGTTCTACGTCATTGAAATCATCGCCAACGATTTGTTCCTCGGCCACAACAATCCCGACGACCTGACCGCCTATATCCTGGCCCGCAACCGCGGCTCGCATGCCCATCGCACGTTATTGACCAACATGACGGTGGGACTTCTGCCGTGGGCGCGGGCGTTGCGGCGGAATGGGCGAACGCTATTCAGCAGCAGCATCGCGATGCGTGCCGTATGCCTGGATCTGGCCGAACTGCCGGCCTCGATCGGGCGTGTGTTTTCACGTCGCAAGCCCGACATCGTCGTCGTCAATCACTGCTTCAACATGAAGCTGGCGAAGCGTCTCTTTCCCGGCTCGCGGCTGGTGCTCGAGAGCCACGACATCCAGGCCGAGCAGTCGCGGCTGCGCAATGTCGTGGCGTCGCAATCGGCGCCGAACTTCGATATGGACGCGGCCCTCGCCGACGAGTTCGCGCTGATGCGCGACGCCGCCTGGGTCGTTTCGCTCAACGAAGACGAGAGCCGGTTCTTTGCCGAGTCGGGGGGCTTGGAGCGAATAACCACCATCCATCCCTATTTGAACGATCGCAAGGGCTTGCGGCCCAACGGACAGGAGGCTCCCGGATCGGCCCCGGCGCTGTTCGCGACCCGGGACCGGATCCTTTTTCCGGAGCCGTTCGACATCCTGCTTGTCGCCTCGCGTCACGCCGCCAATATCATCAGTATGCGGTGGTTCATCGACGAGGTCTTCGCGCCGGTGTTGAGCGGCCGCCCGGTCACCGTGACCATTGTCGGCGGCATCTCCGACGCCTTGACCATCGACCACCCGAACGTGAGATGTACCGGGCAGGTTCCAGACATCGGCCCGTATTACAGCGCCGCCAAACTCGTCGCCCTGCCGGTCACCAGCGGCGCCGGCATCCCGATCAAGACGCTCGAGGCCTTGACCCTCGGCTGTGCGGTGACGGCGACCGCGGCGGCGGTGCGCGGCCTCGCCGCGAACGGTTGCGAACCGATCCCGACATTCGACGACCCGCGCGCCTTCGGCGAGGACATCCTGGCGCTCGTCGCCGACCCCGTGCTGCGCAAGGAACGCGCCCGGATCGGCCTCGAGCTGGCGACGCATACTTATTCGCGCGCCGAATACTTCAATCGCTGGGACACCGTGCTGGCCAATCTCGGCGTTGAATCGCGGCCACCCTCCTAATCGAAAACCGCCGCGTCATTGCGGCACGCGGTAAACGAAATACTCCCAGTCACCGGCGCCCTTGGGCAGTGGCAGCCGGGTCCAGGCCGGCACCGGAAGGGCGCGGTCGCACAGAACCAGTGCGGCGGGCGCCGCCAAGACCGCGAGGTGAGGCGCGATAGCGGCGGCAAGCTTGGCATCGCGCGCCGGTTTTTCGGAACCGATATCGGCGTGGATGAGCGCGGCCGGCGCGCCGATGACCGCCGCCGCCGCCGGCAGGGTCTCGCGAAAATCGCCGAGCAGGATATGCGCCGCGTCCGGTTGCGCATCGGCCGGGGCATGGACTTCGCGGTCGAAGGCGAAGATTTCCCGCCGCGGCAAGAGGGCTCGCAAATGGCTATAGGTCCGGCCCTTGCCGAGCCCGATTTCGAGCACCGGTCCGTCGCGGGCGGCGATGTCCCCGGCGGCGAATTCCAAGCAGGCGCGTTGCGTGGTCAAGCGGTCGATCATTCGCTGCAGACGGCTCACGTCGGCACCGCGCGGTACATGAAATAGCGCCTCGGCTCGACCTCCGACGGCGGGTCGATGGCAACCAGCGTGTCACTGTCGAGGGCCTGATCGGCGACCACGACGCAGCCCGGCGCGACCAGTCCGGACAGCGCGCCGGCAAGGTATCGGGCCAGGCGCCGGTCTTCTTCCGCCCGGCCGCTGCCGACGTCGCAATGGACCAGGGCGGCGGGCGCGCCGATGCGCGCGCCGGCGCCGGCAAGCGTATCGCGGAAATCGCCGACGACAATGTGGCGGTCGTCGGGGATGCATTCGCGGTGCGCCTCGACATGCCGGTCGAAGACGAAAATTTCCCGATCGGGAAACAACTCCCGCAGGTGATCGAAGGTGCGCCCGTTGCCGAGACCGAATTCGAGGACCGGACCGCTGACGCCGTCGATCATGCGGGCAGCCCGATTGAGGCAATGGCGCTGGGCCTCGAGGCGGCGGATGGCGCTGTCGAGCCGGCTCATGCCGCGGTCCGGCTAGCGGTCCGCCGCGGTCAGCGCGTCGCGCAGCTGATTGGTCGTTTTCTCCAGCCGCTCGGCCAGCTCGCGCATGATCTCGATCGACATTTCCGGAAATTCCTTGATCAGCCGGAAGAATAGATCCTTCGAGATCTTCAGCGTCTCGAGCTCCGCGTTCGCCTTTACCGTTGCCGTGCGCGGCACGTCGCAAATGATGGCGATTTCACCAACGATGTCGTTGCGGCCAACTTGGGCGACAACGACCGGACCGGCGTCACCGTCGACGACGATATCGGCGGCCCCGGCGATGATGATATAGGCGGCGTCGCCGGAATCGCCCTGGTGAAACAGTTCTTCGCCATCGGCAAAGACCAGGCGCTCGCTGGTAAAGGCCAGCAGCTTTAGCTTGGCCGGCTCGATCTTCGAGAACAGCGGAATGTTCCGCAGCAGTTCGACCTCTTCCGACAATCCCATCGTTCGCGCTCCGTCGGTCGGTTTATTCGGCCTCTACGAGTTTGAAGAATGCCGTCCCTTGCTTGTCCAATTCGGCGACGGCCCCCTGTTCTACGACCCGGCCATTGGCCATCACGATGACCCGATCGAAACTGCGGGCGAGACCCGCTCGGTGAAGACCCCAGATTACGCCCTGTCCGGCGCGGGTCCTAAGAATTGCGTCGAGGATACGCGTCTGCGCCGCCCCATCCAACGAAGCGGTGGCTTCGTTGGCGACCAATAGGTCGGGCTGCTTCAGCAAGCTGCGCGCGATGGCCAGTTTCTGGCGCTGCGCGGCGGACAGGCGTGACCCGGCGATGCCGACGTCGAAATTGAGTCCGACGAAGACAACTTCCTCGCCAAGATCGAGTTCGTCAACGACCGTGCGAATCATTTCACCGACCTTGGCTTCGGCCTGCGCTTGTCCGTAGACCAATTTGCCGAACAGAATGTTGTCCTGGATCGTGGCCGCTGCGTTGTAGGCCGAGGCGTCGAAGAACTCGATCTCGCCGCGGAGGTCTTCGGGCAGGTTTTCGGCAAAGTAATGCCGCGCCTTGAGGATGCGGGCCTTCATGCTGTCGTTGATAAGGTCGAGGCGGTGGCGCCGTTCGACGAGGACGAAGGGCAACGATAGCAGCCGCGTCCTTTCCTCGGGCTTGAGTTCGTCGAGGCGATCGGCGGGAACGCGGTTCAGCAGCCCCTGAATCTCGGGCAGCTCGTCGGAATCGACGAAGCTGTATTGGGCGAAAAACTCATGGCCCGCCGGCAGGCCGGCGAACAGTTCGACCATCGTTTCGGCGACCTGATAGCCGATCCTGAGCAGATCATGGGTCAGGTCCTCGGCGTCGAGAACCGATTTGACGTAGGCATTGTCGGCCAAATTGGTGACATCGAAGGCGGTGCCGGTTGGGGTCCCGAACAGGAGGTTTTCGGCCAACGTCGCATTGGTGTTGTAGGCCTCGACATCGAACGGTTCGACCATCTGCCGCATCGTCGGCTGGGCTAGGTGATCGCGCAGGGCGGACCGCGCCTCGAGAAACTTGCCCGCCAGCTCCGGATGCACAACCGGGTCGACCGTGCCGCGCAGACCGAAGCTGTAAATGTCGCCACTGAGATCGACGATCTCGAGGACCTCACCGATACGGGCGTAAAGCTCCGCCCGACCATCCGCGCCGGCGGACCCGTAGTCGATCCAGTCCGCCGTTGGATCGTCGTCGATATTCGCCGAGAACTGCGCCTCGCGAATGTAGGTCTGGCGCGCCGCGGCTGCTTCGCCCTCGTAGGTCGGCGGCAACAATGGCCGGTGCTTGAGACCGAGGGTCAGGTTGTCGAAAACGGTCGCCGCGAACATGAAGGAATTGGGGCCGACATAACCGATGCGGCGGCCGGTCACCGATTCCGGCAGGTCCTGCAGGCGTTCGTCGCCGACCCGTATCGCGCCGCCGCTCGGCGCCAACAGGCGGGCGATCAACATCGTCAGCTCCTCCTTGCCCGAGCCCCCGCCGCCGACGATGGCGACGTGATCGGTGGTATCGATCTCGAAGGTCGCGCCGGCGACCTGGTAGACGCGGCCGTCTTCGGAAAGCTGAACGTTTGCCGCCTCGAATTTGCCATGAAGATTGGGCAACGGATCCGGTTCCAAATCCTGCAGCTCGCCTTCGAGCATTCCTTCCGGTTCGAACTGCTCGGCCACCTGCTCGTATTTGATGCGGACGTCTTCCTTGATCTGGTAAAACTGGAGCAGCTCTTTCCAGGGTGCGGCGAGATCTTTGTAAGCGGCGATAACGGCGACCAGGGCGCCGAAAGACAATTCCCCGCCGATCACGAAATAGCCGCCGATCGAATAGAAGAAAAAGGGCGTCAGCTGACCCAGGAAATTGTTGAGGAACTTGATGAAGAACTTGCGCCGAAACAGCTCGTAGCGAATGTCGTAGATCGTGTTGAGACGGTTGGCGATGTCCGCGCGCAACAGACGCGAGGCGTCGTTGGCGTGGATCTCGGTCACCCCGGACACCGATTCGCCGATCCGATCGGAGAGCTTGCGCACGTTGCGCACCCGCTCCTTGGCGAGCAGGTTGACTTTCCGTTGCAGCCTCGGGATCAGATAAACTTGGAACGGATAGAGCGAGATCGCGGCCAATCCGAGCCAGAAATCCTGGATGAAGATGAAGAACATGTAGGTGACGAGGGTGCCGCCTTGCATCATCGGCAGCGCCAGGGCATCGCCGATGAAGCCGCCGAGCGGCTCGACCTCGGCCGTGACCATCGGAATAATTTCGCCCGAGGACAGCCGTTTGAAATGGGGCAGCGGGAAACGCAGCACGCGGCTGTAAAGCTCGAACCGGAGGCGCCGCAACATGCGTTCGCCGAGTCGCCCGCGATAGACGTTGACGTAGTATTTGAGCCCGCCGCTGATCAACACCAAGGCCAGGAAGCCAAAGCACAGCACCATCAGGAACTGGACCTGGGTCAATTCGACGCCGAGCAGATCGGTCGGGAAATCGGTGCCGCCGATGGCTTCGTTGATGATGATCTTGGGCAGTTCGAGGGCGTAATAGAGGATCGGGAACATGAGCCCCGTCATCAGCGTTACGAAGATCTGCTCTTTCTTGCTGTAACGGAAGATGAACTTGAAGATCGATGGCTCGAGAGCCGAATCGCGCATATGACCCTGTCCCCGAATGGTGGCCGAACCCCTTTTCGGCTTACGCGACACTATATTACCGTCGATTACAGGTAAACGCACCGTGCGAAAAGCGTTTCGCATAGGTCCGCCGCCCGAGTACGATGGGCGCCACGTGAAATGGGGCCGAGATGACCGACCGCCTGCAGGATGCGCGCATCCTGATCTACAGTCACGACAGTTTCGGGCTCGGCCATCTGCGTCGTTGTCGCGCCATCGCGCATGCCCTCGTCGAGCGTTACAAGGGCTTGTCCATATTGATCCTTTCGGGTTCGCCGATCATCGGCAGCTTCGATTTCGGTGCCCGCGTCGACTTCGTCCGCATCCCCGGCATCATCAAGTTGCGCAACGGCGAATACACCTCGCTCAGCCTCCACATCGACACCCATCAGACCCTCGACATGCGGGCGTCGATCATTTCGCACACCGCGCGCATCTTCGATCCCGACATGTTGATCATGGACAAGGAACCGCTCGGCCTGCGCGGCGAAGTCACCGAGACCCTCAACGACCTGAAGAAGCGCGGCACCCACCTGGTGCTCGGTCTGCGGGACGTTCTCGACGATCCCGACGGCCTGGTCCCGGAATGGAAGGGGAAGAATGTGCTGCCGGCCCTCGACGGGCTCTATGACGAGATCTGGATTTATGGCGCACCCGAGATTTGCGACCCGTTGGAAGGCCTCGATCTGCCGGCCACGGTGCGCAAAAAGGTCGCCTATACCGGCTACCTCAGGCGCTCGGTCCCCCTCGCGCCGCCGCGCTCGGCGATGCCCGAGATACCCGAGGCGCCCTACATCCTGGTGACGCCGGGCGGCGGTGGCGATGGCGGCCCGTTGATCGACTGGGTGCTGTCGGCCTACGAATCGGACGCCGATATTCCGTACGGCGCGATGATCGTATTCGGACCCTTCATGGCACCGGAACTGCAAAGCGATTTCCGCCGCCGCGGCGCGCGCCTCGACCGGGTCACAACGCTCACCTTCGATTCGCATGTCGAGGTGCTCATGGCCAATGCCGCCGGCATCGTTTCGATGGGCGGCTACAACACGTTCTGTGAAATCATGTCGTTCAACAAACCGGCGATAATCGTGCCGCGCGTCGTCCCCCGCCGCGAACAGGCGCTGCGCGCCACGCGCGCCGAGGCGCTCGGCCTTGTCCGCACGCTCGACGAGGCGCGGTGCGTCGATCCCGATGTCATGGCCGCCGCGATCCGCGGATTTTCCGAGCAGCAACCGCCGGCGCAGGCGATGCCGCCCGGGTTGCTCGATGGCCTCCCGGACATTTGCGAAAAGGTCGGCCGTATCCTGGGATCGCGGGCCCGGACCAAGACTCCGCCCGCCCGGCAACGGGCCTGAGACGGCGTGATGGGTGGCCCTGTCGCCTTCGTTCTGAAGGGATATCCCCGGCTATCGGAGTCGTTCATCGCTCAGGAAATAAGAGGCCTCGAGCGCCGCGGCCTCGACATCCAAATCTATTCGCTGCGCCGGCCCACGGATCCGGCGACCCACCCGGTCCATGACGAGATCACGGCCCCGGTGACCTATCTGCCGGAATACCTGGGCGACGACCCGGCGCGGGTATGGCGCGCCTGGCTGGCGTTGCGCGGTCGCCCCGGTTATCGCGCCGCCCACCGCATGTGGCGCGCCGACCTGGCCCGGGACCGCTCGAGCAATCGCGTGCGGCGGTTCGGCCAGGCCCTGGTCCTGGCCCATGAGCTGGCCCCCGAGATCGAGCGGCTGCACGCCCATTTCCTGCATACGCCGGCGTCGGTGGCCCGCTATGCGGCGCGCCTCAGCGGCCGGCCGTGGAGTTGCTCGGCCCACGCCAAAGATATCTGGACGACGCCCGATTGGGAGATTCGAGAGAAGCTCGCCGATCTCGACTGGTTGGTCACCTGCACCGGTTTCGGCGCCACCCACCTGGCGGCGCTGGCCCCCGACCCGGCCAAGGTTCGGCTCGTCTATCACGGGCTCGATTTCGATCGCTTTCCGGCGCCGCCCGCCCGCTTCGGCGGCCGCGACGGATGCAACCCGGACGATCCGGCGGTGGTGCTGTCGGTCGGCCGGGCGGTGGCGAAAAAGGGGTACGACACCCTGTTGCGGGCGCTGGCGGCGTTGCCGGCGGACCTCGCCTGGCGCTTCGTCCATGTCGGCGATGGTGAATTGCTGGCTGCGCTCAAGGCGCAGGCGGCCGATCTCGGGATCGCCGCGCGCATCGACTGGCGCGGCCCGCAGGCACAGGATTCGGTGCTTGATGCCTATCGCCAAGCCGACCTCTTCGTCCTCGCCAGCCGGATCGCCGACGACGGCGACCGCGACGGCTTGCCCAACGTCCTGATGGAAGCGCAAAGCCAAAACCTCGCCTGCCTGGGCAGCGACGTCGCCGCGATCCCCGAACTGATCGAGGACGGCAGCGACGGCTTGCTGGTCGCGCCCGATGATGTGGCGGCGCTGACCAACGGCCTCATCCGTTTGATCCGCGAGCCCGCATTGCGCGAGCACTTGGCGGCAAAAGCCCAGCGCCGGCTGCGTGACCGGTTCTCCTGCGAAACCGGATGCGACCAATTGGCCGCGCAGTTCAACTTGCCCGGCGGAGAATCGGGATGCGCATCGCATTCTATGCGCCGCTGAAATCGCCCCGCCACCCGGTGCCGTCGGGGGATCGGCGGATGTCGCGGCTGTTGATGGACGCGCTCGCCTTGGCCGGCCACGATGTCGAACTGGCGACCGCCTATCGCAGTTGGGAACCGAGCGGCGACGGCGAACGCCAGCACCGCTTGCAGCGGGTCGGGGCGGCGCTGGCGGCGCGGCTGGTCCGCCGTTACCGCGCCCGCCCGCCCGGCGAAAGACCGCATTTGTGGTTCACCTATCACGTCTATTACAAGGCGCCCGATTGGATCGGCCCGGCGGTCGCCGACGGGCTCGGCATTCCCTATGTCGCGGCCGAGGCCTCGCATTCGCCGAAGCGAGCCGGAGGCGCTTGGGAACCCGGTCATCGCGCGACCATCGAGGCCATGCGCCGCGCCGCGGTCTTGTTCGCCTTGAACCGCGACGACCTGATTTGCCTGCCCGATATCGTCGACATCGAAAAGGTCGCCGTGCTGCCGCCGTTCCTCGATGCCGCCCCCTATGCCGCCGCGTCGCGCGACCGCGACCGCCACCGTGCCGCTGTTGCCGGGCGCTACGGCATCGACCCGGCGCTGCCATGGCTGCTGACCGTCGCCATGATGCGCGGCGGCGACAAATTCGCCTCCTATGAGCTGTTGGCGGCGGCGCTCGCCGAGTGCCGGCAGACGCCCTGGCAGTCGCTGATTGTCGGCGACGGTCCGGCGGGCGGCGCGGTCCGCGACCTGTTCTGCGCCCTACCACAGGACCGGCTCCATTTCGCCGGCGCCCTCGCCGCCGACGCGCTGCCGGCGATCTATGCCGCCGGCGATATGTTCCTCTGGCCGGCCGTGGGCGAGGCCTTTGGGATGGCAATCCTGGAAGCCCAGGCCGCCGGTCTTCCGGTCGTTGCCGGCGACACCCGCGGCGTGCCCGATATCGTCACCGGGAGTTCGGCGATCTTGACCCCGGTGGGTGACGCCGATGCCTTCGCCGACGCCGTCACCAGCCTCGTCGCGGACCCGGCGCGCCGCCGCCGGATGAGCCGTTCGGCCCGCGACCACGTCGCCTCACGCCACGACATAAGCCGCGCCGCCGAGATCCTCGACCGGCATCTTCGCGGTCTCGTCAGGCACGCGGCATGACCCGGGTCGCGCTGATTCGTCACGGTCCGACGGCGTGGAACGAGGCCGGTCGGATTCAGGGGCGCCGCGACACGCCGCTCAGCGACGGCGGCCGGGGCGAGGTCGGCCGGTGGCGGGTGCCGGCGGAATTGGCCGACTTCGCCTGGATCTCGAGCCCGCTGGTGCGGGCCGTCGAGACGGCGCGTCTCCTTGGCGCGCCCGAGCCGCTGGCGACCGATGCGCGGCTCGCTGAAATGCACTGGGGCGCGTGGGAAGGCCTGACCTTGGCCGACATCCGGCGCCGCGGCGGGGAAACCGCCCGCGCCAACGAGGATCGCGGCCTCGACTTCCGCCCGCATGGCGGGGAGAGCCCGCGCGAGGTTCAGGTCCGGGTCGGCTCCTGGCTCGCCGATATCGCCGCTGCCGGTACGCCGACCCTGGCCGTCGCCCACAAGGGGGTCATTCGCGCCATCTTTGCCCTGGCCAGCGGGTGGGATATGCGCGGCAAACCGCCACACAAGATGGCCTGGGCGGCGGCGCACGCCTTCGATATCGACGACGGCGGCCGGCCGCGTATCGGCCACCTCAACCTGCCCTTGGTCGAGACATGAACACGGCGCGGGCCATGATCTATGTCCAGCACTTGCTGGGCATCGGACACTACAAACGGGCGGAGTTGCTCGCCCTCGCCTTGGACCGCGCCGGCATCGAGGTCGATTTGATCACCGGCGGGATGGCGGTCGTGGCGGTCGGCACCGGCAATGTCCGGATTCACCAACTGGCACCGTTGCGGGCCGCCGACATGACCTTCCGCACCTTGGTCGATGGCGACGGGCAGCCCCTCGACGACCGGTTCCGCGCCGCCAGACGCGACAGCCTGCTGGCGTTGTTCGCCGATATCGAGCCCGACGCGTTGATCGTCGAGACCTTTCCGTTCGGCCGCTGGATGATGAGATTCGAGCTCGATCCGCTGCTCGACGCCGCCGCCGCGCGGGCGCCCCGTCCGCTGATAATCTCGTCGATACGCGACGTGCAGCAGGAGCGCTCCGCCGAGCGCAACGCGGATACCGTCCGCCGCGTCCTGGAACAGTTCGACGCCGTCCTGGTTCACGGCGACCCCGATCTCATTCCGCTCGAATCGAGCTTCCCGGAAGCGGATCGAATCGGGAAAAAGGTCTTCTATACTGGTTACATGGCGGCGACCCAACGCCGCCCCAGGCCGGCCGCTCGTCGGGAGATCGTCGTCTCCGCCGGCGGAGGCGCGGTGGGTATGGCATTGCTCCAGGCGGCGATCGCCGCGCGGCCGCTGTCGGCGGCACGGGGCCAGACATGGCGTCTGCTCGCCGGCCACAATATGAGCGAGACGGAAGTCGATGAATTGCGTGCGCACGCCGCCGCGGGAACGATCGTCGAACGGGCGCGGCCGGATTTCCGCCGGCTCTTGGCCGGTGCCGCGGTATCGGTCTCCCAGGCCGGATACAACACGGTGATGGACCTCCTGTCGACCGAGACGCCGGCCATTGTCGTGCCCTTTGCCGGGTGCGGCGAGACCGAGCAATCGACCCGTGCTCGCGTCCTCGCCGAGCGCGGCAGGGTGCAGATCGTTGCCGAATCGGACTTGACCGCGGAACATCTCGCGGCGGCGATCGATCGCGCGCTTGCCGCCCCGCCGCTCAAGCCGCCGAAGGTCGATCTGAGCGGCATGCCGACCAGTGCGCGTTTGGTAAAAGGTTGGCTGGCGGAGCGACCGTGAGCGATTGGCACGATCTCGATAGCGAACTCGAACGGTGGCGCGACGATGGCCGCATCGCCGAGTTCTGGTGGCGCGACGACGATGCCCACCTCGCCGGCCCGGCGCTCGACCAATTGTTGTCGCTATCGTCGAAGACCGGGGTGCCGGTCGCGCTGGCGGTGGTTCCGGCGAAGATCGATTCCAGCCTCGCCGACGCCCTGGACGGGGTCGATGTCGAAATTCTGCAACACGGCTATGCCCACCAGAATATGGCGGCGCCGCATGAAAAGCGCAGCGAATTGGGATTGTCGCGGCCGACGCCGTATCTGCTCGCCGACCTCGCCACCGGCCACGAGCAACTTGGCGCCCGGTTCGGCGATCGTGTGCTGCCGGTCCTGGTGCCGCCGTGGAACCGGATCGCGCCATCGCTGGTGCCGTTGCTGCCCGAGATCGGCTATCGCGGTCTGTCGCGGTTTGCCGCACGGCGCCGTCCGGAACCAGTGGCGCGGCTCCGCGAGATCAATGCCCACGTCGACGTCGTCGACTGGAAACGGCCCGCCGGCGACGGCCGCCGCGGAGACCTCACCGACAGCCGCCCGTTCGTCGGCGCGGCGGCGGCGATCCAGCAGGTGATCGCTCACTTGGCCGCCCGGCGCACCGGCCGCGCCGATCCGGACGAACCGACCGGATTGCTCACCCATCATCTGGTTCATGGTGCCGACGCCTGGCAATTCTTCGCCGAATTGCTGAGTTTCCTCGACCGCCATCAATCGGCGCGGTTCCGCCGCGCGTCGCAGCTTTTCGCTTCGTGAGCACGTTTCGCTATCCCATTTCGGTCGTCCGCGGCGATCTGACCCGAGCGGCGCTTGGGCTGGTTATCGCCGGCATCGGTTTGGCGATGGCGGGCGGCCATCCGGCGGGGGCCATTATCTTCGGCGGCCTCTTCGTCTTCTTCGCGATCTTCGGCTTTCGCGTCCTGCAGCGGGTAAAAACGACGATTGCCGTCGACGAAGAAGGCATATCGACCTCGGGCGCAAGAGGCGCTAATTTGCGCTGGAAAGATGTCGAAGAGGTCAGGCTGAGTTACTTTTCGACGCGGCGTGACCAAGCGGGAGGCTGGATGCAGCTGGTCCTGAAGGGGGGAGCAGGGCAAGTTTGCGTGGAGTCGACCCTCGAGGGGTTTGATGAAATTGCGCAGCAAGCGGCGCGCGCGGCGCGGCAGAACGGGATTGTCTTGACGCCGGCGACGATCAGCAATTTCAGTGAACTCGGCATCGATATGTCGGAAGATCAGGCCCGATGACCGAGCTCCTCGAAATCCGCGACCTCAAGGTCGGCTTCAACGTCCACGGCGGCTGGGTCGACGCGGTCCGCGGCATTTCGCTCCGCGTGCGGCCGGGGACGACGGTCGCGCTGGTCGGCGAATCCGGGTCGGGCAAGAGCGTGGTCTCGCAGTGCATCATGAGCATCCTGCCGACCAATGGCCGCATCCGCGGCGGTAAGATCCTGTTCCGCGACCCGCTGCGCCACGGCGACGTCGTCGACATCGCGCAGCTCGATCCCGAGAGCGCCGCGATGCGCGACATCCGCGGCGGTCGCATTTCGATCGTGTTCCAGGAACCGATGACTTCGCTGTCGCCGCTGCACACCGTCGGCGACCAGGTCGGCGAGGCGCTGATGCTCCATCGCGAATGCGACCGCAAACAAGCCGATGAAATGGTCGTCGACATGCTGCGCCTGGTCGGCTTCCCTCATCCGGTCCGCGCCCTCAAGACCTATCCCTTCGAGCTCTCCGGCGGATTGCGCCAGCGCGCCATGATCGCGATGGCGCTGGTATGCCGGCCGGCGCTGTTGATCGCCGACGAACCGACAACCGCGCTCGACGTCACCATCCAGGCCCAGATCCTGAAGCTCATGCGCGACCTGCAGAAGGAACTGGGCATGGCGGTGCTGATCATCACCCACGACCTCGGCGTGGTCGCCAATGTCGCCGAGGAGGTGGTGGTGATGTACCACGGCGAGGTCATGGAGCGGGGCACGGTCGAGGACATTTTCGAGAACCCCGGCCACCCCTATCTCAAGGCGCTGCTCAACGCGGTTCCGCGATTCGAGATGGCGCCCGGGGAGCGGCTCCAGCCTTTGCGCGAAATCAAGGTCGTCGAAACCGGCCACCTGCTGGCCGCAAAGGAGCCATGGCCGGCGACCGCCGACAAGGCCGAGCCACTGCTGCGGGTGACCGGACTCGGCAAGACCTTTCATATCCGCAAGGGCGGCGTGCTGTCCAAGTCCGACAACGCGATCCGCGCCGTCAACGATGTCGAGTTCGTAATCGAGCGCGGCGAATGCCTGGGCCTGGTCGGCGAGAGCGGCAGCGGCAAGACCACGGTCAGCAAGATGATCATGGGCGCGATCAGCGCGGACAGCGGCGAGGCGATCTATAACGACCGCGGCAGTCTGGTCGACCTGCTTCGCCTCGACGGCGGGTCGCGGCAGCCTTACCGGCGAAAGATCCAGTTCATTTTCCAGGATCCCTTCGGTTCGCTCAATCCGCGGATGACGGTGTACGATATCGTCAGCGAACCGCTGATCATCCATCGCACCGGCGACGAACGCCACCGGCGCTCGACGGTTCGCGAATTGATGGAGTTGGTCGGGCTCGATCCGCGATTCCTCAACCGCTACCCGCACAGCTTTTCGGGCGGCCAGCGCCAACGGATCGGGATTGCCCGCGCGCTGGCTTTACAGCCCGATCTACTGATCTGCGACGAGCCGGTTTCCGCGCTCGACGTTTCGATTCAGGCGCAGATCCTCAACCTGTTGAAGGACCTCCAGGAAAAGCTGGACCTGACCTATCTGTTTATCTCGCACAATCTGGCCGTGGTCGAATACATCGCGGATCGCATCGCCGTCATGTGTGCCGGCAACCTGGTCGAGGTCGCGCCCCGAGATCGCTTCTTCCGCGAAGCGATTCATCCTTATACCAAGGCGCTGCTTACCGCCGTGCCCGATCCTGACCTCAATCATCCGTTAGACTTCGAGGCCGTCGTCGAAGGACGAACGTCGGACCCATCCGCGTGGGCGCCGCCGTTCACGATTGACAGCTCGCATTTGCCAGGAATGATCGATCTCGGCGACGGCCACCAGGTCCGTGCCGCCGATGACGGTTCACTCAGGGAGGCCGCAGAATGAAAAGAATAACCATCGGGCTCGTCGTCATGTTGCTCGCGTTGCCGGGTCAGGCCGCCGCGCTCGACCTCAAGGAGACGCCCAGTTTGCGTGACGACATCGCCAACGGCCGCGTGCCGCCGGTGAGCGAGCGGGTGCCCTTGGTGCCGTCCGTTGTCGACATGGCGGCGGAGGGCAAGTCGATCGGGAGTCAGGGCGGCACGCTCCACACCCTGATGGGGGCGGCGAAGGATACCCGGATCATGACCGTCTACGGGTATGCCCGTCTGGTCACCTATACCCCCGAATTGGAAATCGTTCCCGATATCCTCGAAGCGGTCGATATCGAGGACGGCCGCGCGTTCACGCTCAAGCTCCGGCCCGGGCACAAATGGTCCGACGGCCACCCCTTCACCAGCGCCGATTTCCGTTACTACTGGGAGGACATGGCGAAGAACGAAGAGATTTCACCGTTCGGCCTGCCGCCGGCGCTGTTGGTCGATGGCGAACGCCCATTGGTCGAATTCCCCGACGAGACCACCGTGCGCTATTCGTGGTCGAGCCCCAATCCCTACTTCCTGCCCGCCTTGGCCGGCGCCTCGCCGCTCTATATCTATCGCCCCGCCCACTATTTGAAGCAATTCCACGCCAAGTATCAGGATGCGGACAAGCTCGCCGCCATGATCAAAAAACAGGGCCAGCGCAATTGGGCCGCTTTGCACCAGAAACAAGGGCGGCAATACCGCAATCAGAATGTCGATCTGCCGACGCTTCAGCCTTGGGTGCTGGCGACGGCCCCGCCCTCGCAGCGGTTCGAATTCATGCGCAATCCGTTCTACCACCGGATCGATCCGGACGGACAACAACTGCCTTACATCGACCGTGTCGTGGTCGATATCGCCGGCAGCTCCCTGGTGCCGCTCAAGACCGGAGCCGGCGAAAGCGATCTGCAGGCGCGCTATCTCCGTTTCGATAATTTCACCTTCCTCAAGGAGGGCGAAGAGCGCAACGACTACACGGTGCGGCTGTGGCCGCAAATGGTCGGCGCCCAACTGGCGCTGTTTCCCAATCTCAACGCCAACGATCCGGCGTGGCGCGAGGTGCTGCGCGACTCCCGCTTCCGGCGCGCGCTTTCGCTGGCCATCGACCGCGACGAAATCAATCAAGTCGTCTATTTCGGTCTCGCCCTGGCGAGCAACAACACGGTCCTGCCGCAAAGCCCGTTGTTCAAGCCCGAATATCAGACCAAGTGGGCGCAATTCGACACCGACCGCGCCAACGCGCTTCTCGACGAGATGGGCCTGACCAAACGAGACAGCGAAGGGACCCGCCTGTTGCCGAACGGAAAACCGGCCTTCATCGTCGTCGAGACGGCCGGCGAAAGCACCGAGCAGACCGACGTGCTCGAACTCATCGCCGACGGCTGGAGCAAGATTGGCGTCAAGTTGTTTACCAAACCGTCGCAGCGCGAAGTGTTCCGCAATCGTATTTTCGCCGGCGACACGATCATGTCGATCTGGTCGGGGCTCAACAACGGCAACGCGACGGCCGCCATGAGCCCGACGGAATTGGCCCCCTCGACGCAGCAGCAGCTGCAATGGCCGAAATGGGGTCAATATTACGAGACCAAGGGTAAGGCGGGTGAAAAGCCGGACCTGACCGAGGTCGTCGAGCTCGCGGACCTGCTGCATGAGTGGGAGGGCACCGTCGACAGCACCAAGCGCGAGGAGATCTGGCAGAAGATGCTGACCACCCACGCCGATCAGCAATACACGATCGGACTCGTTTGCGCCGTGCTGCAGCCGGTGGTGGTCAGCAACCGTTTGCACAATGTGCCCGCGGACGGCTTGTGGAACTGGGATCCAGGGGCCCATTTCGGTATTTTCCGGCCCGACACGTTCTGGCTCGACGGAACCGACAAACCGCTCCCGCCGCCGCCGGAGGCGAAGGACTAGCCGATGTTCAACTACGTCGCCCATCGGCTGCTGATCATGATCCCGACGTTGCTGGCGATCAGCTTCATCGTGTTCGTCATCATTCAGCTGCCGCCGGGCGACTACCTTGAGAGCTACGTCGCCGAGCTCCAAAGCCAGGGTGAAAACGTCGACCCGCAAAAGATCGCGTTTCTGCGCGAGCAATATGGGTTCGACGAGCCGTTCCTGGCGCAATACGCGACCTGGGTCTTCGGCATGCTTCAAGGCGACTTCGGCTATTCGTTCGAATACAGCCTGCCCGTTCGCGACGTCGTCGGCGACCGTCTTTGGCTTACCTTCTTCATCTCGTTCGCGACCATCGTCTTCACATGGATCGTGTCGTTCCCGATCGGCGTCTATTCAGCGACCCACCAATACAGCTGGGGCGACTATGGGTTAACCTTCCTCGGCTTCATCGGCTTGGCGACGCCCAACTTCCTGCTCGCCCTTGTTCTGCTCTACATCGGCAATGTCTATTTCGGCACTTCGATCGGCGGGCTGATGGACGACCAATACATCGGTGCGCCGTGGTCGTGGGGCAAGATCGCCTCGATCCTCGAACATCTATGGATCCCGGTCATCGTCATCGGCACCTCGGGGACGGCGAGCATGATTCGCCGGTTGCGGGCCAACCTGCTCGACGAGCTGCAGAAGCAATATGTTACCACCGGCCGTGCCAAGGGCCTGCCGGCAACCCGCCTGTTGCTCAAATATCCGCTACGCATGGCGCTCAATCCGTTCATCTCCGATATCGGCAATATTCTGCCGCAGGTGATCTCGGGCGCCGCCATCGTTTCCGTCGTTCTCAACCTGCCGACCACCGGCCCGATGCTGCTCGACGCGCTGCGCAGCCAGGATATGTATCTCGCCGGGTCGTTCCTCATGTTCCTCGCCTTGTTGACCGTGGTCGGCGTGCTGGTTTCCGATCTCCTGTTGGCGGTGCTCGATCCGCGCATTCGGTTCCAGGGCGGGAGCCGCTGATGGCCGATACGTCGCACGACCGCCTCAAGCACTACGTCTCGGAAGCGCCGTTCGACGCGCTTTCGGTCGAGGCCCTGACGCCCGAACAGGAACGCTACTACATGGCCTCGCAGTGGTGGCTGATGTGGTGGAAGCTCAAGCAGCACCGGCTGGCGGTGATCTCGGGCGCCATTCTGCTGCTGTTCTATTTCAGCATCCTGATCAGTGAGTTCCTCGCCCCGTACAACCTCCATACCCGCAACACGAGCTTCATCTATGCGCCGCCCCAGGGCGTCCACATGTTCCACGACGGCCGCTTTGTCGGGCCGTTCGTCTACGGCTTCGACTTCAAGCTGAACATGACCAATCTGCAGCGCGAATACGCACCAAATTTCGACAAGGTCGAACCGATCCGATTCTTCTGCCGCGGCGACGCCTACAAGTGGCTGGGTCTGGTCCCGCTCGACGTCCACCTCATCTGTCCGAGCGAAAACGGCACGTTCTTCCTTCTCGGCACCGACCGGCTGGGCCGCGACATGCTGTCCCGAATCATCTATGGCGCCCGCATATCGTTGACCGTCGGCCTGATCGGAATCACCATCAGCTTCGTCCTCGGTATCATCCTCGGCGGGCTCGCGGGCTATTACGGCGGCTGGGTCGATTCGGTCATCCAGCGCATCATCGAGACCATACGTTCGTTCCCCGAGCTGCCGCTGTGGATGGCGCTGTCGGCCGCCCTGCCGGTGACCTGGAGCCCGATACTGATCTATTTCGGCATCACGCTGATTCTCGGCCTGATCGATTGGACCGGCCTCGCGCGCGGCGTACGCTCGAAGCTGCTGGCGCTGCGCGAGGAGGATTTCTGCACCGCCGCGGTCCTGATGGGGGCCAGCCCGCGGCGCGTCATCTTCCGCCACCTGATGCCGAGTTTCATGAGCAATTTGATCGCCAGCGCGACGTTGTCGATCCCGGCGATGATCCTCGGCGAGACGGCGCTGAGCTTCCTCGGCCTCGGCTTGCGGCCGCCGATCACGTCGTGGGGCGTGTTGCTCAACGAGGCGCAGAACATCAACGTGGTCGCGCTCTATCCGTGGCTGATGTTCTCCGTCGTCCCGGTGATCATCGTCGTCCTTGCCTTCAACTTCCTCGGCGATGGCTTGCGCGACGCGGCCGATCCCTACAAATAGAGCGTGTCCCGGTTCGTTCGGTCGGGCCACTCCGTCATCCCGAGAAACGCCTCCGATTGATCTGATCGGTTCCGCGCCAGCGTCCGCGCCTCAACCCAGCGGCAGGCGCCCCTGCCAGGGACGGGCCGCCTCGTATTGCGCGGCGAGCGCGAACAGCGTCGCTTCGTCGCCAAAGCGCGCGGTGATCTGGATCCCCGCCGGCAGTCCCGAGTCGGGCCAGTGGAGCGGGATCGTGGCCGCCGGCTGGCCGCTGATATTGGCGATCGCGGTGAACGGCGTGAAGGCCAGAACCCGGTCGCTGAAGTTCCAGATGTCCGTCGTATCGGTGGCGAAATACCCGTGCCGCGGCGGCGGCGACGCCAACGCCGGCGACAGCCAAACATCGTAGCGCTCGAAAAACACGGCGAAGGCGCGGCCGATCCGATGCAATCCGTGAACCGCCGCCACATAATCGACCGCGGAGATACCGCGCCCATGCTCGGCCATCGCCCAGGTCAGAGGCTCGACGTCTTCGGGCGTCGTCACCGCCCCCGTCATCGGATGTCGCGATGGCAGATCGTGGGCCATGTTGGCGGCGATGACCGGAATCACCATCGCCTTGATTTCCTCGAGGTCGATGTCCGGGTCCGCTTCCTCCACGCCGTGGCCGAAATCCACCGCTAGGGCCGCCGCCATGTCGACCGCGGCGGCGCACTCATCGGCCACCGCGTCGCCGCCGGGCCCGCGCCTCGAGAAACCGATGCGGAGCCGGCCGGGATCGGCGCCGACTTCATCGCCAAACGGGCGCGCCGGCACCGGCGCAATAGCGGGGTCGCCGAGCATCCCGCCGGCGACGACATCGAGCAAGGCGGCGCTGTCCCGCACCGAGCGTGTCACCGCGTGCTGGGTCGCGAGACCGGCCCATGCTTCGGCCACGCCCGGCCCGAGGGGAACCCGGGCGCGCGTCGGCTTGAGTCCGAACAAGCCGCAACACGCGGCGGGGATGCGGATCGATCCGCCGCCGTCGCTGGCGTGAGCCATCGGCACCATCCGCGCCGCCACTGCGGCCGCGCTGCCGCCGCTCGAGCCGCCGGCCGAATGGTCCCTCTGCCACGGGTTGCGGGTGATGCCGAAGGCGACGGTCTCGGTCGACACCGAGAGCCCGAATTCCGAGGTCGCGGTGCGGCCGGCGATGACCACTCCGGCGGCGCGCAGACGGCGGACGATTTCGGCGTCCTGTTGCGGGACGAAACCGCGATACAGGCGGCTGCCGTTTTCGCACGGCGCGCCGGCGCAAAACGCATAGAGATCCTTGACCAGGAACGGAATACCGGTGAAGGGACCATCGGGCAGTCCGCCGGCGACCGCCGCCTGCGCCGCCTCGCCCATGTCGTGAACGACGGCGTTGAGGGCGGGATTGCGTTCGGCAATGCGCGCGAGGGCGGCGTCGAGCACCGCCGCGGCGTCGATCTCACCGCGGCGGATCAATGCTGCCAGCGCGGTCGCATCCAGCGTGTCATATTCGGGAAACTGCGGCACCGGTATCCTCCTATCGAGGGGCGGCCGCCATCACGCGCAAAGCGGGTGCCGAAAATCAAGAGGGCTTAGGGCGGCGCCTCAAGCCCCCAGCACGACGATATCGACCGGATCGGCAACCCCGGCGACATCGCGGCGGCGGCGGATATCGAGCTTGCCCTGGTAGCGATAGCCTTGCGCCGCCGCGGCCTCGTAGGCGTCGATCGTGGTCAGCGCGCGCACCTGCTCGGCCTTGGTGTGTTTTTCGAGCTTCGCGGCGAGGTTCACGGGATCGCCGATGACCGTGTATTCGAGGCGTGTCGCGTCGCCGACGGCACCGAACAGGACGCGTCCGTAGGCGACGGCGGCGCCGATGCGGACCGGTTCGTCGCCAGCCGCCACCCGTTCCCGATTCCAGTCGTCGATTGTGGCCAGAATCCCCTCGACGGAGCGCAAGGCTTCGGCCGCCGGCGCCTCGCTCGGCGCGGCGGCGCCGAAGGTCGCCAGAATGCCATCGCCGAGAAATTTATCGATCGTGCCCTGGTTGTCCTGGACCACCGGCACGACGCGGCGCTGGTACTCGCAGAGATAGGCGATCACCTCGTCGGCCGGATGCTTCTGCGCCAGCGCGGTGAATCCGCGGACGTCGATGGTCAAGATGGCGGCCTCGCGGAACAGGCCGTGTCCCGCCGTAATCCGCTCCTCGGAGGATTTGATGCGATCGGCGATTTCGGGCGAAAAGAAACGCGACAGTTCGCGCGCCGCGGCCTCCTCCGCCACCGAGCGCACGAGCAGCGTGCGGGCGCGATGGATGGCCAGGGCGATGATCGTGGTCACCACCAGGATCGACACGATCTTGTCGAATTCGGCACCGAGCAGAATCGAATTCGAGGTTAGATAGGTCACGTAGTTGCGGGTGATCATCGTGTCCTCGGGGTTCGAGAACAGGACATAGATGATCATCATGCCCCACCCGGCCGCCGCCACCAGCCCGGCCAGAATGACGAAGCGCGCTTCGAATCGCAGCGCCCGCAGGGCGATGAAGATAAACACGTAGAGCAATGTCGGCGCCTTCAGATAGAACGACGGCGGTTGGTCATACTGCAGATGGAAGGTCCAGATCAGGACCAGCAGCAAGCCCATGTCGATGACCACCGACAGGGCCAGCATCCACTGCGGCAAGCGATGGCGATAGGCGAGATAGAGCCGCAGCACGGTGAACAACAGGTACGCGGCCAAGGTGATCGGTACCGGCAACGCCGCCTCGCTCGACACCGTCTTCGGAGAGATCGCCCACAGGGTGCCGAATATCAGCACGACGGCGAGCTGGATCCAGCCGATCAGAACCTCGCTGGCATCCTGTTGAGCACGAATGGCGTCTCTGACCCGCGCCGGGAGCGACCGATAGAGGCTGGCGCTGCTTTGCGCCTGCCAACGGGTCACGATGCCGCTTCTCGCCATTGCCTGGCCACTCCTAACCTATTGACCCTGCCGCCAACGATATATGGCAGACGATCAGCGGACGGCGCCGCAAATCACGTTCATATGTGTGTGACCGCGCCGTGAGAGACGATCACGGGCTCAGGACAAGGCCCTCCTTGGCCACGATCGTGCCGGCCCGTGCGGCCTCGGCCTCGGCGGCGACGCGGTCCATGAAATCGTCGTCGTGGGCGGGATCGTGGTGGAACGGAACATAGGTTTTGACCCCGGCGGCGTCGGCCAGGCGCACCCCCTCTTGCCAAGTCGAATGGCCCCAACCGACATGCGACGGGAATTCGTCGTCGGTATAGGTCGCGTCGTAAATGAAGACGTCGGCGCCGTCGATCAACGCCAGAATATCTTTGTCGGGCTGGCCGGGCACGTGTTCGGTGTCGGTGACATAGCAAATGGAGCGCCCGCCGTATTCGATGCGATATCCCGTCGCCTCGTTGGGATGGTTGAGCGGGGCGGTGCTTATGGTCACCCCCGGCAGCGGGTTCAGCGATTCGCCGGCGACGAAGTCGGAATAGGTCATATCGGCCGAAAAGATATCCAGAGGTACCGGAAACAGCGGCGGCATCATCATGTCGTTGAGCACTTCGCGCAGCCGATATTTCGATACCAGATGGCCGGCGGCAAGCCGAAACCGGTTCTCGCCGACATAGAGCGAACTGAAAAAGGGTAGTCCGCAGACGTGGTCGAGATGGGTGTGGGTGAAGAACAGGTCGACGTCGAGCGGCTGCCCCTTCGCTTTTGCCTCCGAATCGAGCGCCGCGCCGAGCTCGCGGATGCCGGTCCCCGAATCGAAGATCAGCAGCGAATCACCACAGCGGATCTCCAGGCACGACGTGTTACCGCCGTATCTCGCGGTTTCCGGGCCGGGGCAGGGTATGCTGCCGCGCACGCCCCAGAAGCGGACGCTGAAACTATCCTGACCAGCCACAGGCCTTGGCTCCGTCGATCGTTTCCTCCCCGTCAAGTTTTTCCCGCACCGTAAGGACCGCCCGTGTTCAAGGCTGTGACTTCGGTCACATGGCGGCGGCCGGACGTCACGGGATCAGGCGGTAGCCGCCCGGCTCGGTCACGAGAATCCTCGCCCGCGATGGATCGGCCTCTATTTTCTGGCGCAGGCGATAGACATGGGTCTCGAGGGTGTGGGTGGTGACGCCGGCGTTGTAACCCCAGACCTCGTTGAGCAGGGTCTCGCGACCGACGACCTTGTCGCCGGTGCGGTAGAGGTATTTGAGAATTGCGGTCTCCTTCTCGGTCAGTCGCACCTTGCGGTCGGTCTGGGTGTCGACCAATTGCTTGGCGCTGGGCAGAAAGGTGTAGGGCCCGATCGAGAAGACCGCGTCCTCGCTTTGCTCGTGCTGACGCAACTGTGCGCGGAGCCGCGCCAACAGGACGCCGAGGCGGAACGGCTTGGTCACGTAATCGTTGGCGCCGGCGTCGAGGCCGAGGATGGTGTCGGCGTCGGATCCGGCGGCGGTGAGCATGATGATCGGCGATTTGACACCGTTGCGCCGCATCAGGCGGCAGGCGTCGCGGCCATCGATATCGGGTAGCCCGACATCGAGGATGATGGCATCGTAATAATCGGCCTTGCTCTTCTCCAGCGCATCGGCACCGGTCGAGGCCTCGACGATGTCGAACTCCTCGTGAAGCGTCAGCTGCTCGGCGAGCGATTCGCGCAATGCGTCTTCGTCATCGACCAGTAAGACCCTGCGTTTTCCCGAATTCACCACAATCTAGTGCCTCCTTCCTGCAGTCATGCCATACCCCGTCACCGCGATCCATTCGGAAATTTGTCGTAACGCATTATGAATTCAAGGTTTTAAGTGTAATCGGGGCGTTCGACTAGTTGCTTTACGGCGCCGAACAGGGCGCTGTCCGGTCGGGCCAACGCGGCGACGACGGAAAAATGATCGTCGCCCGGCGCGTCGACGACGGTCACGGATTTACCGGCGGCGCGCCGGGCGGTGGCGAAATCGTCTTGCTGGCGCAGGAACTCCGGCGACTCCTCGGCGCCGACCGCGACCACCAAGCGACCGCCGCCGTCGTCGACATGACGGATCGGACTGTGGCGGCCGACCATGGCCGGATCGAGGCCGATCTCGTCATTCATGAAGCTGAGCCGAATCGGCTCGAGGTCGTAGATGCCGCTGATCGCGCACCCGCCTTTGACGAGATCGCCGGGCAGCGCGGCGTCGAACCGGGGCCAGTCGGTCGACAGCATGACCGCCGTCAGGTGGCCGCCCGCCGAATGCCCCGTGACAAAGAGCCGGTTCGGATCGAGACCGTGTCCGGCGCCCTCGCGCCACAGCCAGGCCAGCGCGCGCCGAACGGCATCGACGATGTCGTCCATCGTCGCCGCCGGCGCCAACGGGTAGCCGATCGTCACCCAACTGATCCCCGCCGCCTTGAAGGCCGGGGCGGGGTAGGAGAAATGGTCCTTGTCCAGCGCCTTCCAATAGCCGCCATGGATAAACGCCAGCACCGGCGCCGACGGGCCGGCGGAAAAGATGTCCAACCGTTCGCGCTCGGCGGGCCCGTAGGCGATATCGAGCCGGCCGTCGGCGGTCGCGCGGACCGCGGCGCTGTCCGTGGCCCAACGGTCGATATGGGTCTGGTGGCCCGGGACCCGCGCCCGGTTGTTGTACTGGGCGTCCAGACCGGCCTGATTGTAATTCCGGTACAGTGCCATCACCCTGCTCCGCAATCGGCGGTCAGTGTGGCCCATCACGACGCCGCTGTCACCTTTACGCGAGCGGCCGGCCCCGGCCTTGACGGGTGCCGAAGGCACGCGCACCATCGCCGGACCCTGACCGATCCGGAGCCGCCCTCATGACCGCTCGCCGACTGGCGCCAGAATCGATCGCTCTGCCGCGCTTTCCCCTGGGCGAGACGAGCGCCGACGATGTCGAACTATTCGATCTGTCGTCGCACGCCCGCGCCCGCGCCGCCCTCGCGCGCGGCCTCGCGATCGACGATCCGGGCTTCAACATATTTGTCCTCGGCGAGGATCGCAGCGGGCGAATGACGGCCACCTTGGCCTATCTCGAGGACCACGTACGGACTAAGCCGACGCCGAGCGATTGGGTCTATCTCAACAATTTCAAGCATCCCCACAAACCCAACCCCTACCGGTTGCCGCCGGGCCAGGGTCGAAAGCTGCGAATCCGCATGGCAGCGCTGCTGCCGGCGATGCGACAGGCGCTCAAGAACGCCTTCGAATCGCCGGATTTCGCCAACGACATGCAACGCCTATCGGCGGCCGTGCAGGGGCGGCTTCAGAAACTTTTCGACGCGCTCAACGCGCAGGCCCACGCCCTCAACCTGCACCTCGAACGGACGCCCCAGGGCCTGTCGATCGCGGCGCTCGATGCCGACGGCAATGCGAAACCGCCCGATGCCCTCGGCGAGGACGAGCGCCGGGCGGTCAACGAGGCGCTTGATCAATTGCGCGAGCCGATACGCGGCTTCAACGTCGAGACCGCGCGCGAAGCGGCGGCCATGACCGAGCAGGTGTTGGAGCTGCGCCGCCAAACCGCCGATCTCGCGGTCGCTCCTTTGATCGACGAGCTCGAAGGGGAATTCGACGCGCTGGTCGGCCTCAAACGATGGCTGGTCGAGCTGCGGGAGGACGTCCTCGATCATCTCGACCTGTTCCTGCCCAAGGACGGCCAGGAGCCGCCGCCGGGGCGCCGCGCCGAGGACCGCTACGCGGTCAATTTGATGGTCGACAATGGCGACACGCCGCATCAGAGCGTCGTTCTCGAACCCAACCCGACCTTCGAGAATCTGTTCGGCTGCATCGAATACCAATCGGTCAACGGCGTTCTCGAAACCAACTTCTCGATGATTCGTGCGGGCTCGGTTCATCGCGCCAATGGCGGCATTCTGGTGCTCCGGGCGGAGGCGATCGCGCGCGAACCGGATGCCTGGGAAGCGTTGAAGGGTGCCTTGCGGGACCGGTTGCTGCGCATCGTCGAGCGACCCCGACGCGGCGCTCTGCCGCTGATCGGAGCGCCGTCGCCGAAACCGATTCCGCTCGACATCAAAGTCGCGCTCGTCGGCGCGCCCAATTGGTTCTACGCGTTCTTTTCGCTCGACCCGTCTTTTCAGTCCCACTTTCGAATCAAGGCGGATATCGACCCCGACATCCCGGCCGAGGTTTCCGATCTGGCGACCTATCGCGCCCTGATCGGGAAATCCGCGCAGCGGCTCGCCAACCGCAGTTGCGCCGCCGGCGCGATCGAGGCGCTTCTCGGACAAAGCGCGCGCTGGGCCGGGATGCGGGACCGCCTGACCTCCCGGTTCGAACTGGTCGAGGACGTGCTCAGCGAGGCCGCGGTCATCGCCGACGGCGAAAACAGCGACTGCCTGGACGCCGACCACATCGATGCCGCGCTCGAACAAAGACGGCAGCGCAATTCGCGGCTCGAGGACCGGGCCCAGGAGCAGATCGCGCTCGGCACGATGATGATCGATACCGAGGGCGCCGTGGTCGGCCAGGTCAATGGCCTCACCGTGCGCAGCACCGGCGACCACAGCTTCGGCAGCCCGACCCGGGTCACCGCGCGAACCTATGCCGGCGCGCGCGGCGTGCTGAACATCGAACGCGATATCGCACTCGGCGGACCGATCCAACAAAAAGGCGTCCTTGTTCTCGAAGGCTTTCTCAAGGGCCGTTTCGCCCAGCGATTTCCGATCAGCTTCTCGGCATCGATCACCTTCGAGCAGAGTTATGGCGGCGTCGAAGGCGATAGCGCGTCGCTCGCGGAACTGATCGCCATCCTGTCCTCGCTCGCCGACGTGCCGGTTCGTCAAGACATCGCGATTACCGGCTCGGTCAACCAGAGGGGCCGCAGCCAGGCCATCGGCGGCGCCAACGAGAAGATCGAGGGCTTCTTCCGCTCCTGCGAGGAGGCCGGCCTGACCGGCTCGCAGGGTGTTATCGTTCCGGCCGCCAATGAGATCCACCTCGCCCTGCGGCCTCCGGTCGCGACCGCGGTGGCCGACGAGCGGTTCCATATCTGGAGCGTCGCCACGGTGGAGGAGGCGCTCGAATTGCTCACCGAAATGACGGCCGGCGAGGGCGACGGCGACGGCCATTATCCGGCCGATACCGTCTATGGCCGCGTCATGGCGAAACTGACTTCCTATGACCGCGCCCTGAGCGAACGCGCCGGCCGCGAATTCGGAACCTGACGTGGACCTCCGCGTCACCGCGGCGGGCTGGCTGTACTACGACGAACACCGGATACGCTGCGCCTTGGGCCGCGGCGGCGTGCGCCGGAACAAGCGCGAGGGCGACGGTGCGACCCCCGTCGGCCGCTTTCCCCTGCGCCGGGTCCTTTATCGCGGCGACCGCCTCCAGGCCCCGGTCACCGCACTACCGGTGGCGCGGATCGCCCGTGACGACGGCTGGTGCGACGACCCAACGGACCAACGCTACAACCGGCCGGTCTCGATCCCCTACACGGCCTCTCACGAGTTGCTGTGGCGCGCCAACCGGATCTACGACATCATCGTCGTCCTCGGCCATAACGATGCCCCGGTGGTCGCCGGCGCGGGCAGTGCAATATTTCTCCACATCGCGCGGCCGGACTATGCGCCGACCGACGGCTGCCTCGCGGTCGCGCGCCGCGAGCTCATCGATCTCCTGCGGCTCTGCGATTCCGGCAGCACCCTGATCGTCGCGGAGGAGACGGACGGCGGCGCCGATTGACACGGCAAGACGATACGGGCAAATGTCCCGGCTCAGCCGCCCAAGAGCCCTGATGCAGTCTTCCCCCATCCCAAACGATACGCGGCCGTCGCCGCCATCCGATACCCGCGATACGGTCTTTCCCGGTGGCTACATCGGTTATCAGCAGCCCGCCCTGTTAAGCCTTGTCGCGGCGTCGCAAGGCTACCTGCCGCCGGATCCGGCGGCACCGTTCCACTACCTCGAACTGGGCTGCGGGCCGGGTGCGACTTTGAACGGCTTGGCTGCCGCCAACCCGCAGGCGTCATTCGTCGGTGTCGATTCCAACCCGGCGCATATACGGCTCGCCCGCACCGCCGCTGTGGACGCGCAACTGGACAACGTCGACTATATCGAGGCGGCGTTCGAGGACCTCGCCGTCGAGTCCCTGCCGCTATCGGATTACATCGCGACCAACGACACCTATTCCTGGCTCGGCCCGGCGGCGGCTACCGCGCTCCACGGGATTCTCGAGCGCCGTCTTCGCCCCGGCGGGTTGCTCTTTCTGGACACCCTGTCCTTGCCCGGCAAGGCGCCGATCGCGCCGCTGTGGTACTTTTTGCGCAAGACCACCGAGTCCCGAGGCGGCGACGGCGAATCGCGCGTGATCGAGGGCATGCGCCTGCTGTCATGCCTTAAGGACGCAAGGTCGCGTTATCTGACCCAGAACCCGCCGGCGGCAGAGATCCTGGACGGCTTTCTTTCCCATCTCGAAGACGACAAGACTCGGCGGCAATGGGCCCATCAGGCGCTGGCGGCCCACGCGGCGCCGGCGTATTTTCCCGACATCCGTGATCGCCTCGCCGCGGCGGGCGTGGAATTCGTCGGCAGCACCCGCCTCGCCAAGAACGACCTCGATCTGGCCGTGCCGGCCGCCGTTCGTCCGCTGGTCGACGCCGTCGACGATCCGGCCCTGGTCGAGTTGATCAAGGACTTCTGCCTCGACGAGCAGCAGCGCAAGGACGTCTTCGTCAAGGCGCCTACCTACGAGCCGGAGGCCGCCGCCGCATTTCTCGGCAGTCACTTCCATCTCGTTGTCACCGGAGACCGCGACCTGTGCCGGCGGCGGTTGGCCGCCCTCAACCTGCCGCCGGATCACCCGCTGGCCACCGAGGCCGAGCAAATCGCGGCGGCCGGACCGGGCAGCGGACTGGCCATGGGCGGGCTTCTCGCGCGCGCGGCGCAAGCGTCAGAGCCGGTGCCGGCAATTCCCAAAGCCATGATCTGGCTGCTCGATGCGGGGTTGGCGGCGATTGCCAAGGAACCGCCGCAACCGGTCGAGAGCAGCGGCGGGCCGCCTGGGGTCGCAGGCGCGTTCAATACCAGGGCGCTGTCCGCGGCGATGGCGGGCGGCGAGACCGCCTTCCTGGCGTCCCCGGTCACCGGCGGCTGTGTCCCGCTATCGCCCGCGGACGCGGTCGTCCTCAAACTCCGGGTCGGCGGCGGCGAGTCCCGGGCCACCGTCGCGGCGGGGTTGCACGGACTTTCCCTGCCGTTGGATTTAGCCGGCACGCCGAGACCCGGCACCGATCTGCACGAGCGCGATGTCGATGACCTTCTCGCCCGGTTCGATTCGATGATCGTTCCCCTGTTGGCGGCCTTGAAAGTGCTCGCGCCGGGCGCCGGAAGGGCGCCATGACCGGCCCACGGACCAAAGGCGGGAGTGATGATCCAGGTTACATTTCCGATGTTGTCTACCCCTCGGCCTATGTCCGGCATCAGCAACCGACGCTGCTCTGTCATGTCGTCGCTGCGCGCGGCATCGTGCCGCCCGACCCGGCATCGCCTTACGTTTACCTGGAGCTTGGCTGCGGCACCGGGGTGACCCTCAACGGCCTTGCCGCGGCCAATCCGGAGTCCCGGTTCGTCGGCATCGACTTCAACCGCGAGCACATCGAAATCGCCGGCACCACGGCGACGGCGGCGAACTTGAGCAACGTCCGCTATATCCGGTCGGCGTTTCCCGAAGTCGCCGCGGATGCGCTGCCCGAAACGGACTTCATCGCGATCCAAGGCACCTATTCCTGGCTCGATCCCGACGCGCAGACGGCGGTCCACGATATCGTCGCCCGCGTTCTCAAGCCGGGCGGCTTATTCTATGTCGAATACATGGCGTTGCCGGGTCATGCGCACACCGCGCCGCTGATGGAATTCGTGCGCCGGGTGTCCGCCGGCCACGGGCATGGCAGCCGCGCCCGCGTCACCGCAGGCATGGCGATGCTGGCGCAGCTGCAGGCGGCGAAGGCCGGTTACCTGGTGCGCAATCCGGCGGCCGATAAGCTCCTGACGACGTTTCGGGAGCAGATCAAGACCCAGGATAGCTGGGTCCGACGGATCGCCCACAATGCCCTGTCGCCGTATCGGCAGGCGGAATTTTTTCCCGACATGCGCGACCGGTTTCGCGCCATGGGCCTCCACTATGCCGGCAACCTTGCCGTCGATAGCAACGATCCCACGCTCTCGCTGCCGCCCGATCTTCTGGCCATGGCCGGTGAACTGAACGATCCCGCGCTTATCGAACTGGTCAAGGATTTCCACCATAACCGGCGTCAGCGCATGGACGTCTATGTCAAGGCGCCGGTATTCGATGCCGCCACCGCGACGGCGTTTGTAACCGAACGGCTGCCGATCGCGTTGATCGCCGATGGCGATCGATGCCGGCGGCGGCTGCGGGCGCTGGCGCGGCCGCCGAGTGACGCGATGGCGGCCGACACCGAACGCGTCATCGCCCAGTTGATCGGGGGTCCGGCGACGATCGCGGAGCTGAATGCGGGCAGCCCGGGCGGCGGCGACTACGCCGTGCCAACGGCGGTAACCTGGCTGTTGGCCGAGGATTTGGCGGCGGTCTGCAAACGCCGCCCGAGCGGCGGCGAGATCGGCGAACATGCGCCGCTCACCGCCACCAGCGAATTCAACGCGCTGAGCCTCGAGACCGCCGCGCGAGGCGGCGCCGGCATCTATCTCGCATCGCCGGTAATCGGCGGCTGCACCCATCATCCGGCACTCGAGGGCTGTATCCTGTCGTTCCTCGCCGACGGCGCGGTCCACGATTCATCGGCGCGCGAAATCGTCGACCGAATCCGAAGCCTGCCGGGGCCGTTCCAATCCCGTCAGGGTCCGGTCGCCGGCGCATCCCTTGGCCGTAGCGACATCGTCGGGGCCTATCGAAACGTCCGCACTGGCGTTGTTCCGTTGCTTGTCGCGCTCGACAGCCTCAAACCGGCATGACGCTCCTGGATCGGGCCGAATCGCCACCGGGCGATCCTTCACTATTCGTTGAATTGTCGCCAACCGCCGCCATATCCGAAGACAGATCATCGGAGAAGAGGCGGAGAGATGGCCAAAATCGGCCATAACGGCTCGTTGCCACCGGAATCTGTGCCGGGAACAGCGCTGCGAAGTTGGTTGACGCGCGGCGAATGACGGGTTGGAATGCCGAGCAGGCACGGCGTAGATGCGGGGTCTCCTCGGAATCGCCACATTCCAATGCCTCGATTGGGCCGCTTTTCGACCCGCTCGATCTGTTGGGCTGTATCGCAGGCGGCAGGAGAACAAAAAAATGAACGGTCGTTACGTGCTGAAAGGGGTGGCGGGGTCTTCATGTTCGATCATCTAGCGAACGGACGAAAATTGTCCGTGTCCGCAAGTCTTACCGCGGTTCCGTCGAGGCCGGGCTCTGAGCGCCCGCGCCGCGGCGCCATCGATGCGGTACCCGATCTCACCGGCCTCGACCTCTCCTCGCTCGCCGAGGGCCATAATTATGGCCATTCGGGTTATGTCGAACGCGGCTTTACCAATGAGGCCACGTTCTACCGCGACATCGTCGCCGGCGCGAATTTCGATCACGACGAGGATATTCTCGATTTGGGCTGCGGCTTCGGCCGATGGTCGGTGTTTCTGGCCGAGGTCAACCGGTCGGTCACCGGGATCGATCCGATGGGCGGCCGCCTCACCATCGCCCGCAATCTGTCGGCGCGGCTGGCCTTCGACAATACGGTCTTCGCCGGCGGCACCAGCAACGAGTTGCCGTTCACCGAAGCGCAGTTCGATGGCGCCTGGTGTTTCAGCGCCCTGCATTTCGTCGACCGCAGCCAGACTCTGGAAGAACTGCGGCGCGTGCTGCGGGCGGACGGGCGACTGTTCGTCGGCCTGTATTTCGCCGTCGGGCGCATGATCGCGCTGCTGTGCTACGCGTTCGAGGACGGCGGTTGGCAGGACCCGGATTTCGCGTTTGCCGCGCGCGCCCTGCAGACCGGGGCGGCGGCGGCCGGCCCGCCGAATTTCGGCACCGTCGACGAGATCGACGCGATCATGGGCGGCCATGGCTTCCGCGTCGAGCGTTTCTTCGACCTCGACCCGGGCCGCTCGGCGATCCTGTCGGCGGAAGAGACCGAGATGCTGAGCGATCCGGCGCACTTGGTGCACCGCTTCCGTTCGGAAGCGGCGTTCCGCGAACGGCTGCTGTCGGACTATCAGCGCCTGTGCCACGCCTTCGACTACAATCTGAGTTTTCTGGCCCGCCGGATTTGACGCGCTCCGGCCCTACTTCCAGCCATTGATGTGACGCCGCGACGGCGGCTGCGGCATCGCATGCTCCGATTTGGGAATCCCCTCCAGTTCAAACACAACCGAACCTGCTCTAGCAGGGTGCTGAAAAAGTCGGTGAGATGGGCAGGGCTCGCAATAAAAGAATCGACACGGTGCCACTAGCGAAAAGAAAGAATCGCCCCCGGGTCATTTAGGAATCATTCTTGCTCAAATCCGTGCCGGAAATAGT